>CACYCR010000155.1 GCA_902772935.1 Oscillospiraceae bacterium | reverse complement strand
CCGCAAAAAGCTGCCTTCGCCCCTGCCGGACGCCCTCTGACCACGGACGTTTTCCCCGGCGGAAAAACGGTTGCCTCTTTCTGCTGCGCGGGGCGCGTCCGCAAACGCATACACCGCCACTTATACAGTATTATTTTACAACTTCACTTTTCCATTGTCAAGGCTTTCGTCATTTTTAGCATTATCCATAACTTCAGCGTTCGATTTTTGGTTGTTTTGTCAACCGCGAGGTCGACCTCACCCGTCACACTCCTCATCCACCACTCGCTGCGCGAGCGGTCCCCCTTCCCCGCCCGCGGGGAAGGCATAATTGCCCTCCCCTGGTTAGGGGAGGGTGGCGCGCCGCCAGGCGTGACGGGTGAGGTCGACAGGGTGGATGAGGAGTGTGACGGGTGCGGTCGATAGGTAAGGTGCAAAACCACTTGCATTTTTCCGCCGCGCATGCTATGATAACAGCGGTGATTTCAATGAAAATGAGGAACGCTAAATTGTCTGCGCGGGCGCGGGAACTGCGGAAGAATGCAACGCCACAAGAAAACCACTTGTGGTACGATTTTTTGCGCACCTACCCCGTACAATTCAAACGGCAAGCCGTGATCTCACACTTCATCGTCGATTTTTACTGCCCGGCGGCAAAGCTCGTCGTCGAGCTCGACGGATCACAGCATTTCAGCGATCAGGGCGCTGCGTATGACAACGAGCGCGACAGCGTCATCACCGCCTTCGGGTGTAAAGTGCTGCGCTTTTCCAACCACGACATCAACACGCAATTCCGTGCGGTCTGCGACGAAATCGACCGCGTGGTTCGCACAAGCGGTGCATGAATTTTTGTAAAGGCAAGGCGCTTGACAATGCCCTTGCCTTTTTTCGCGCAATGTGATAGAATAACGGCATATATAATGAAAAAGGAGAGATTCGATGAAACAAGCGCGCACCGCCGGCGTTCTGATGCATATCACATCCCTGCCCGGACCGTTCGGCGTCGGCGTACTCGGCAAAGAGGCGGCGCAGTTTGTGTCGCAGCTTGCCGAGATGCACTTTCACTATTGGCAGGTGCTGCCGCTTTGCCCCGTGGATGACAGCGGCTCACCGTATTGCTCGCTGAGCGCCTTTGCGGGCAACATTGCGCTGATTGATCCGCGTCCGCTGCAGGCAGACGGTCTGCTCACCGAAGATGAGGTGCAGTCCTGCGTCTATGACGGCAGCATTTACTGTGCAGCGCACCGCTTTGCGTTCACGTCGCGTCTTGCGGTACTGCGCAAGGCGTTCACCCGTCTTGACGATGCGGCAAAGGAACAGCTTTCGCTCTTTGCCGATCAGAACCCCTGGGTGCGGGATTACGGGCTGTTCATGGCGCTCAAGGAGCAGAACGATCAAAAGCCCTGGTGGGAATGGCCGAAAGTGCAAGCGCATTATGAAACGGCAGTGAAATCTGCCGCATTGATGCAGGACGAGATCGATTTTTACATTTTCACGCAGTACGTCTTCTTCATACAGTACCGCCGGCTGAAAGAGATCGCCAATGCAAACGGCGTCTTCCTGATCGGTGATATGCCGATTTACGTCAGCCGGGACAGCGTGGATGTCTGGAGCAACCCGAAGCTGTTTGAGCTGGACGCGGAAACGCTCTCCCCCGCCCGTGTGGCCGGTGTGCCGCCCGATTATTTTTCCGAAGACGGGCAGCTTTGGGGCAACCCGCTCTACGACTGGAAGGCAATGCAGCAGGACGGTTACCGCTGGTGGATCCGGCGCATCGCCCACGCGATGAAGCTGTTTGATCGTGTGCGCATCGACCATTTCCGTGCGTTTGCATCGTACTGGGCCGTGCCCGGCGACAGCGAAACAGCAAAGGTCGGCACCTGGGAACAAGGTCCCGGCATGGCGCTGTTTCGCGCGGTGGAACAGGCGCTGCCGAACGCGGACGTCATTGCAGAAGACCTCGGCGTGTTCGGTGAGGATGTTGTGCAGCTGCTCAAGGACAGCGGCTTCCCGGGCATGCGCGTGCTGCAGTTCGGTTTTGACCCGCACGGCGACAGCACCCATTTGCCGCACAACTACCCGAAAAACTGCATCGCCTACCTCGGTACGCACGACAACAACACCTTGCTCGGCTGGCTGTGGGATGCCACGCCGCAGGAGCGCGCGTTTGCCCTGCGGTATTGCTGCTTCGGCGGCAGAGAATGGGGCGAGGGCGGCTTTTATTCCGGTTCCTGCCGTGCCATGATTGAAGCGGTCTGGCGCAGCAGCGCCGACACCGCCGTGATCGCCGTGCAGGATATGTGCGGCTTCGGCAAGGACGCGCGTATGAACATCCCCGGCACAAGTGAAGAGAACTGGACGTTCCGCATCAGCGCCGACGCGCTTTCCATGATTGACGAAGCGTATTACAAAGAAATCAACGACCTCTACCGCAGGTCGTATTCTCCGGAAAGGACGGTTTAATATGATCGACATCATTCAACACAGCGTCACACTCGTCGGCGGCGAAACACTGCTCGACGGCAGCGAACGTGACCAACAGCAGCAGCTTTCCGCCATGGGGCTTGCGCCCGCCGGCAAGGAAGGCACCATCGCCTATCAGATCCTTTCGGCGCACAATCAATCGAACAGCGCCGACAAACTGCAAATCAAGTTTGACGCCCTGATCTCCCACGACATCACTTATGTCGGCATCATTCAGACCGCCCGTGCCAGCGGGCTCAAAAAGTTCCCGATTCCCTATGCGCTGACAAACTGCCATAACAGCCTTTGCGCGGTCGGCGGTACGATCAACGAGGATGACCATGTTTTCGGCCTTTCCGCCGCGAAGAAGTACGGCGGCATCTATGTGCCGGCCAACATGGCGGTCATTCATCAGTACGCCCGGGAAATGATGACAAAATGCGGCAATATGCTGCTCGGTTCCGACAGCCATACCCGGTACGGCGCACTCGGCACGATGGGCGTCGGCGAAGGCGGCCCGGAACTTGTCAAGCAGTTGTTGTCCAACACGTGGGACATTCCCGCCCCGCAGGTTGTCTGCGTGTATCTGGAAGGTACGCCGAAGCGCGGCGTCGGTCCGCACGACGTGGCGATCGCCCTGTGCGGCGCTGTGTTCAAAGAGGGACTCGTCACCAATAAGGTGCTGGAATTTGTCGGCCCCGGCGTGAAGAACCTCAGCGTGGACTTCCGCATCGGCATTGACGTCATGACCACCGAGACCGCGTGTCTGTCCTCGATCTGGTCAACGGATGACAAAGTCAAAGACTTCTATACCATTCACGGCAGACCGGCCGATTACAAAGCGCTTGCGCCTGCCAAGGTTGCATCTTACGATATGGCGATCAAGATTGACCTTTCCAAGATTGAAAGCATGATTGCCCTGCCCTTCCATCCGTCAAACGCCTTCACCATTCACGAGCTGCAGCAGAATCCCGCGCTGCTCAAAGATGTGGAAGACGCGGCAAAGGCACAATTCGGCAGCAAGGTCGATTTCCGCCTGCAGGACAAAGTCAAAGACGGAAAGATTTATATCGATCAGGGCGTCATCGCCGGCTGCTCCGGCGGTATGTTTGAGAGCATCTGCGAAGCGGCAGACATCCTGCGCGGCGGCTCCACCGGTGACGGTTACTTCTCGCTGTCGGTCTACCCCTCCTCCGTGCCGATCAATCTTGCCCTCATCAAAAACGGTACGCAGCAGACGCTGCTGGAAGCCGGTGCGGTGTTCAAGCCCTGCTTCTGCGGTCCCTGCTTCGGTGCAGGCGACGTGCCGGCAAACAACGGGCTGTCCATCCGCCACACCACGCGCAACTTCCCGAACCGTGAAGGCAGCAAACCCGGCGACGGCCAGTTGTCCTCCGTGGCATTGGTTGACGCACGTTCCATCGCAGCAACGGCGCGCAACGGCGGCGTCCTGACGGCAGCAACCGACGTGGATTACACCGCAAAGGCTTATGACTACACCTTTGAAAAGGGCGTCTATGACAAGCGCTGCTATCAGGGCTTCGGCAAAGCGGATGAAAGCGCCGAACTGCGCTTCGGTCCCAACATCACCGACTGGCCGCAGATGTATGCGCTCGAGGACAATCTGCTGCTCAAGCTGGCAGCCGTCCTGCATGACGACGTAACCACCACGGATGAGCTGATTCCCTCCGGTGAGACGTCAAGCTACCGCTCCAATCCGCTGCGTCTGTCCGAGTTCGCGCTCTCCCGGCGGGAACCGCAATATGTGCCGCGCGCAAAAGCAGTTGCGGCAGAAGAAGCCAAGCGCCGCAGCGGAACCTCCGAAGAAGTGTTGACGGTGCTTTCCAAGGTCTGTGATAACGCAGAAAAAACAGCGCAGCACACACAGTTCGGCTCCTGCGTTTTCGCCAACCGTCCCGGTGACGGCTCCGCGCGTGAGCAGGCAGCCTCCTGTCAGAAGGTGCTCGGCGGCTTCGCAAATATCTGCCATTCCTTCGCCACCAAGCGCTACCGCTCCAACTGCATCAACTGGGGTATCCTGCCCTTCACCATTGACGACGACGTCCAATTCGACTATGACAACGGCGATTATGTGTTCGTTCCGGGCATCCGCGACGCCATCCGGAACGGCATTGAAACCATCCCTGCCAAGGTCATCACGAAAGACGGCATCGACGATATCACCCTGTACGTCAAGGGGCTGACCGCGGATGAAAAAACCATCATCCTCGAAGGCTGCCTGATGAATTATTACAAGGCACAGATGAAATAAGGTGAGTTTATGAATCAGAAACAAACTGCTTTTGACCTGCCCGCCGGCTTCACCGTCACGGCGCACACCGGCTGTCTCGGCACAAAAGACAATTCTTTGGAAGCAGTGGAAATTGGCTTGCAAAACGCGGATATTGTTGAAATCGACATCTCCTGCGCTGCAGATGGTACGCCGGTGCTCTTTCACGGCTGGACACCCCCGAAAGACGCCGTACCGCTGAAGGATGCTTTTGCAGTACTCGCCCGGTACCCGGACAAACGGATGAACCTCGATCTGAAGGTCTTCTCGCACTGCGCTGCAGTGCAGACGATCGCCGAACAATGCGGCGTTTTGGAGCAGGTATTTTTCACCGGCGTCGGAAAAGGCAAAACAGACACTGTCCGGAACAACGCGCCGAAAATCCCGTATTTTCTCAACTGCAGTATTGCTCCGCTTTTGAAAAACAGCAAAGGCTATGCGAGGCATCTGCTTCACGCAGTGCAAAACTGCGGCGCCATCGGGCTGAACTGCAATTTCAGCAATGCGACAGAAACGATTGTCCGTAAAATGCATCGCGCCGGTTTGCTTGTTTCTCTCTGGACACCGAACAACGAAGCGCAAATTGAACGTGTGCTGCGCCTTGCGCCGGACAACATGACCACACGCCGACCGGACCTTGCGGCGAAAGTCATCGCAAACTGCAAATAACAGACGAAAAGCCACTGACCATTCAGCGGCTTTTTTTCTGTTTGGTGTGAGGTTTTTCTTCTCACACACGTTAAAGAGACAGAATAAGAGAGAAGGTGATGCGATGGATGCCGGACAGGAAAGCTATCTGCGCTTTCTCGGCGGTGACGACACTGCGCTGACCGACCTGCTGCGGCAGTACCGGGAGGGCCTGATTCTTTATGTCAACACCTTTACGCAAAACATTTTCGACGCGGAAGACGTCGTGCAGGAGGTGTTTGTGAAGCTGTGTCTGAAAAAGCCGAAGTACCGGGATACCGCCTCGTTCAAAACGTGGCTGTACACCATCGCACGCAACAAGGCGATCGACTTTTTGCGTAAAAAGAAACCGGAAACCGATCTCGCCGCGCTCAATGCCCGGCAGCAGGCCGCCGAGATCAGCGCAGTGGAAGACGCCTATTTGCAAAACGAAACGCAAAGAACGGTGCGGGCGGCGATGCAGGCGCTCAAGCCGGACTATGCGCAGGTGTTGTTTTTGACGTACTTTGCGGATTTGAGCAACAAGCAAACCGCAAAAATCATGCACCGCAGCGTCCACAGTGTGGAAACGCTGAATTCCCGCGCCCGCACCGCACTGAAACTTCTTTTGGAACAGGAGGATCTGCTATGAAGCCGTATGCACAGGATGCAAAGGAAATTCTTGAAAAAGCGGCCGCTCTGCAAAAGCAGAAAGCCAAAACCAGATGCAGCCTGCTTGTTGCCGCCGTCGCAGTGATCCTTGTCGGCGCCGCAGCCGCCGTTATCTTCACACGCCAGCCGGCAGTCTCTGTCGCGCCGGAGTCAGAACAGGCAACCGCACCAACGCACAGCGGCGACCATGAGGAAACCGCAGCCGCCATCGGCGACGAAGCGGCAGAAGAAGCAAAGCGGCCTTTAGGGAAAGAAACCACCGTTCCGAATGCGAACAGTGACGTCGCTGTCAGCACTTCTTCGTCGGAAGCAACAACCGTAACCGGTTCGACCCAGCCTGCACTTGTCTGGCCGTTCGGCACCACCAATGCGCGCGGCGAAACAACACCGTCCACAACCGTTGCTGTTCCCGACGGCGGCAACACCTCAACAACCCTGCAGACCACACAGGGTGTCACCCGCTTTGGCGGAAATGAAGCAAGCGGCGGTGAAACGGACAATCTGCCGATCACGATCGAACGGCTGCAGACAGAGCTCGGCGTCGGCCGACGAAATGAAACACTGGATGCAGCCACCGCAGACCGCTATATCGCCGAAAACAAAGCCTCAATTGTGGAGGGACTGTCCATGAGCGGCGTACCGATGAGCGGCAACGTCACCATCAGCGACAAAGGCTACACCCACCTGAATCTCTCCGGCGGCGGCACATGGAAGGAACTTGCCACCGATTTTCGCGACTACCTGATTTACAATGATGACCGGTTGGTCGCCATTCTGACACTCTGGATCGAAAACGGCGTCGTGCATGCCTCCCCTGCCTTCGGCGGTCCGTGGTTCAACAGCTTTGATCAGTTCCTGCAGCAGCACAAGGGTGAAGCCCTCGCGTTCGTCTACGTCGGTATGCAGGAGTACGTGGTCACGCCGCGGGGTGAGATCATCAATCCGCTGGGGCTTGACGCTCGTGAGCGCTTTCCCGACAGCGGCAACTATTATACCTACCTTGCCTATCCGGAAAACACCTACACGCCGTAAAGGAGGATTGTTTATGAAACGTCTGCTTCTACTGCTTACTGCAGTGCTATTGCTTTGCTGCGGCTGCCAAAAAGCCCGCGGCGACGTGGAAGCGGTTTCCTGCGACGCCGAAACGCCGTCCGCAGCATCATCGGCAGGCGACACAACCACTGTCCCTGACAAAGCCACCATTCCTTATTCTGCCACGCAAGCGCCGACTGACACAACTGTGCCACGGGTTGTCCCGTCCGGTGAAACCACAAGAAAGAACCTTGACGGCGAGAATACATCTGCTGCAGACGTTCAACAGCCCACGCAGGACTTCTCTCCGCCGCAAAACTGGAAACCGCCGCGCGGCGATCCGCGCAGCAGCACGCCTGACAGCACAACTGCCACCGCTTACACCCACAATAACGACCCGGAGGAGAGCGTCGAATTCTGGTTTCCGGCGCTTAGGGACGCACGATACTGCGAAGACATCATTCTCTGGGATGCGTATTATCACATGGTGCAATACCCGAAATTCCAGAATCACACTGTCACGGACTTTGCAGAAAAGCACATCCCTTCCAATGAACCGGGAATCGAATCCATTCAAGTCACCCTGCGCACGGAGGTCGGCGATTATACCGTCACCTTCACGCAGAACGGACAGTTCATCAAAGACAATCAATGATCACTAAACAGAAAGAAACGGCGATACCGCACGGTACCGCCGTTCTTCTTATGTTTAAATCATACCATCAGCTCGCAAACAAGGCTGCTGAACTCCGTCGGGTCATCGAGCGGCTTGCCGCTGATGAGACAGCTTTGTGCATACAGAAGCTTTGCGTATTTTTTCAGCTTCTCGTCATCCGTACCAAACAGCGCTTTGAGCGTTGCCGCAATCGGATGATTGCGGTTGATCTCCAGCACGAGCTGCGCCTTTGCGCCCTGGTTTGCGTTCGGCATCGCATTGAGCACCTTTTCCATCTCCAGCGAAAGCATGCCCTCGCTCGTCAGACAGACCGGATGGTTCTGCAGCTTTCCGGTGAAGCGGACCGCGTCCACAGCGCCGTCAAGACTCTCCTTCAGGAATGTGAGCAGGTCTTTCGCCGCGTCGTTTTCTGCTTTAAGGGCTTCTTTTTCCGCTTCGGTATCGAGGTCCAGTTCGTCTGCGCAGATGTTTGTGAAGGTCTTTCCGTCGTACTCGCGCAGCATTCGGAGCGCAAATTCATCCACGTCGTCGGTGCAGTACAGCACCTCGAATCCCTTCGCTTTCACGGCGTCGGTCTGCGGCAGCAGGTCGATCTTGTCCACGGTTTCGCCGCAGGCATAGTAGATCGTCTTTTGTGCCTCCGGCATCCGGGAGACATATTCGGCAAGCGTCGTCATCTTCTTTTCCGCAGACGAGCGGAACATGATGAGATCCTTCAGCGTATCCTTGTTCATGCCGTAGTTCTGATAGAGACCGAACTTGAGCTGCAGACCGAAGGCGGCAAAGAATTTCTCATACGCTTCACGGTCGTTCTTGAGCAGCTTTTCCAGCTCGCTCTTGATCTTCTTCTCAATGTTCTTTGCAATGATCTTGAGCAGATGATCCTGTTGCAGTGTCTCACGCGAAATGTTCAGCGTCAGGTCGGCGGAGTCCACAAGACCGCGGACAAAGCTGAAATAGTCCGGCAGCAGATCGGCGCATTTTTCCATGATGAGCACACCGTTGGTATACAGCTGCAGACCCTTTTCAAACTCCTTGGTGTAATAATCGAACGAAGCGTGCGCCGGAATGTACAGCAGCGCGTCGTAGGAAATCTGACCCTCCGTCTTGGAATGGATCGTGTGCAGCGGCGCTTCATAGTCGTAGAACTTGGACTGATAGAAGTTGTCATACTCCTCTTTCGTGATCTCGTTCTTGTTCTTGCGCCACAGCGGCACCATACTGTTGAGCTGCGTCGGCTTGACAACCGTCCGCGTCTCATCCTCGCTGCCTTCGACCGGCTCTTCGGTCTCGGTATCCATCATAATCGGGTAGCGGATGTAATCGGAATACTTCGAGACGATCTCGCGGATTTTGTAGTCCTCAAGATACCGGCTGTACTTTTCGTCGTCGGTGTCTTCCTTGATGTGCAGCGTAACGGTGGTTCCGGCCGTTTCCTTGTCGCACGGCGTGATCGTGTAACCGTCCGCACCGGCGGAGACCCAGCGGTACCCCTGCTCGCTGTCGTGGGTGCGGCTTTCCACGGTCACCTTGTCGCTGACCATGAACGCCGAATAAAAGCCGACGCCGAACTGACCGATGATCTCAACCGCGCTCTTGTTTTCGAGTCCGGACTTGAAATCCAGCGAGCCGCTGCGCGCGATGGTGCCGAGATTGCTTTCCAGCTCCTTGTCGGTCATGCCGCAGCCGTTGTCGCTGACGGTCAGCGTGCGGGCGTCTTTGTCAACCGCGATCTGAATTCGGTAGTCTTCGCGCGCCATACCGGTGGCGTCGTCTGCCAGGGCGTGATAATACCGTTTGTCCAGCGCATCGCTCGCGTTGGAGATCAGCTCACGCAGGAAGATGTCTTTATTCGTATAGATGGAATTGACCATCATATCCAGCAGTTTTTTGGATTCTGCCTTGAATTGTTTCTTTGCCATGGATTGTCACCTGTCTTGTCTTATAATTTAAACTTATCGAAAAAGCCTTTTTTCTCTTCACCGACCGTCTTGCCGTCGTCGATGTTGTTCTTTGGCTTATTCGGCAGCGAGTCGTTGAATTTTTTGAGCAGATCCTTCTGCTGCGCGTTCAGCCCCTTCGGCACATCCACAATGATGCGCACAAACTGGTCGCCGCGGCCTCTGCCGCCGAGCTGCTGAATGCCGCGGTTGCGGAACCGGAAGACCTCGCCCGGCTGCGTACCGGCGGGCAATTCATATTTGACCTTGCCGTCCAGCGTCGGCACATACAGCGTATCGCCGAGCGCCGCCTGCGCAAATGTCACCGTGAAATCACACCAGACGTCGAAGCCGTCGCGTTCAAAGAACGGATGCGGACGGACGTTGATATTCACGCGCAGATCGCCGGTCGGGCCGCCGTTGACGCCCTTGTTGCCGCCGCCGCGTACATGGAGCGCCTGCCGGTCGTCGATGCCGGCGGGAATCTCCACATCCACTGTTGCAGCTTTGCTTTCAAAGCCGGTACCGCGGCACTTGCTGCAGGGGTTCTTGATGATCTTCCCGCGGCCGCCGCAGGTCGAGCACTGTCTTGTCGTGCTCATCACACCGAACGGCGTCCGCTGCTGCACGTTGACATGACCGGAACCGCCGCAGGTCTTGCAGGTCTCAGCCGAGGTACCTTTTTTGCAGCCGGAGCCGCCGCATTCGCTGCAGGTGTCAATCCGGCTGATACGTACCGTCTTTTTGCAGCCCTTCGCCGCCTCTTCAAAGGAGATCGTGAGATTTGTCGTCACGGTCGAGCCCTTGCGCGGCGCATTCGGATTCTGCTGCCGGCCGCCGCCGAAGCCGCCGAAGATGCTGCCGAAAATGTCGCCGAGGTCAAAGGCGTCGCCGAAGCCGCCGAACCCGCCGAAGCCACCGCCGCCGGCGCCGAAATTCGGGTCGACGCCCGCGTGGCCGTATTGGTCATAGCGTGCTTTTTTCTCGCTGTCGGAAAGGACCTCATAGGCCTCGTTGGCTTCCTTGAACTTTTCCTCCGCAACTTTGTCGCCGGGATTCAGGTCCGGATGGTACTGCTTCGCCAGCTTGCGGTATGCTTTTTTAATTTCGTCATCCGAAGCGGTTTTGCTTACGCCGAGGACTTCATAATAATCTCGTTTGTCTGCCATGGTCGTTTCCCCATTCCTGTGATGCAAACATCTGCGGCTGCCGAAGAGGGCAACCGCAGCTATTTACTTTATATTTTGTTTCAGTTTGCGTCAGTGAAGTTCGCGTCCGTATAGCCTGCATCTGTGTAGCCATCGTTCGCGCCGCCCTGTGCGCCGCCGGCAAAGTCGTTCGGGTTGAAGCCGCCCTGCGCGCCGCCGGCGAAATCGTTCGGGTTGAAGCCGCCCTGCGCGCCGCCCTGCGCCTGTTGTGCCTGCTGCGCCTGCTGATAAATCTTTTCGGAGATCTTGTACAGTGCCTGCTGCAGCGCTTCTTTTTCGTTCTTGATGAGATTCATGTCCTGACCGCTGAGCGCGTTCTTGAGCGCGTCAATCTTGCTTCTCAGCTCTGTCTTTTCGGATTCGTCAAGCTTGTCGCCGTTTTCGTTCAGCATCTTTTCGCACTGATAGACCATCTGGTCCGCCTCGTTGCGTGCATCAATGTCTTCGCGGCGCTTCTTGTCCTCTTCCGCAAACTGCTCGGCGTCTTTGACCGCCTTTTCGATGTCTTCCTTGCTCATGTTGGAAGACGCCGTGATGGAGATGGACTGCTCCTTGCCGGTGCCGAGATCCTTCGCGGAAACATGAACGATACCGTTGGCGTCGATATCGAAGGTGACTTCGATCTGCGGAACACCGCGCGGTGCCGGCATGATGCCGTCGAGCGAGAAGATACCGAGGGTTTTGTTGTCTCTCGCAAACTCGCGTTCGCCCTGCAGGACGTGAACCTGTACGGACGGCTGGTTATCCGAAGCTGTGGAGAAGACCTGGCTCTTCTTGGTCGGGATCGTGGTGTTGCGTTCAATGATCTTTGTGTTGACGCCGCCGAGGGTCTCAATACCGAGAGACAGCGGTGTGACGTCAAGCAGCAGCAAGCCCTTCACGTCGCCGCCGAGCACGCCCGCCTGCAGCGAGGCGCCGATCGCAACGCATTCGTCCGGGTTGATGCCCTTGAACGGATCTTTGCCGATGAAGTTTTTGATTGCGTCGTTGACTGCCGGGATTCTCGAGGAACCGCCGACCATCAGCACTTTGTCAATCTGCGAAGTCTGCAAACCGGAATCGCTCATCGCCTGACGGACCGGACCCATGGTCGCTTCCACGAGATCGGCGGTCAGCTCGTTGAACTTTGCGCGGGTCAGCGTTGCTTCAAGATGCTTCGGGCCTGTGGCGTCCGCCGTGATGAACGGCAGGCTGATCGTGGATGTCGTCATGCCGGACAGCTCAATCTTTGCCTTTTCCGCAGCTTCCTTGACGCGCTGCATGGCCATCTTATCGCCGCGCAGGTCGATGCCCTGCTCCGCTTTAAAGTTCGTCACGAGCCAGTCCATAATGCGCTGGTCAAAGTCGTCACCGCCAAGGTGGTTGTTGCCCGCCGTGGCAAGCACTTCCTGCACGCCGTCGCCCATCTCGATGATGGAAACGTCGAACGTACCGCCGCCGAGGTCATAGACCATGACCTTCTGGTCTTCTTCTTTGTCGATGCCGTAAGCGAGCGCAGCCGCTGTCGGTTCGTTGATGATACGCTTGACTTCCAGACCGGCGATCTTGCCTGCGTCCTTGGTTGCCTGACGCTGCGCGTCGGTGAAATATGCCGGCACGGTGATCACCGCTTCAGTGACCTTGTCACCGAGATACGCTTCCGCGTCGGTCTTCAGCTTCTGCAGGATCATCGCGGAGATTTCCTGCGGGGTGTAGCTCTTACCGTCGATGGTGACGTGATAGTTGGAACCCATCTGCCGTTTGATTGAAGAGATCGTGCGGTCGGGGTTTGTGATGGCCTGACGTTTTGCGACCTGGCCGACCATGCGTTCGCCGTTCTTTGAGAACGCGACGACGGACGGGGTGGTTCTTGCGCCTTCCGCGTTTGCAATAACGACGGGTTCGCCGCCTTCGATCACGGATACGCAGGAGTTCGTTGTACCTAAGTCAATACCGATAATTTTTGCCATGATTTTATCCTCCAAATTCTGATAGTACTGTATTTATACAAACTGCTGTTTGTTGACAGCAATTGTTTAATTTGCGACCTGCACCATTGCCGGACGCAGGATGCGCGTGCCGATCTTGTAACCTTTGCTGAAGACAGCGGCGATGACATTTTCGCCGAGGGCTTCATCTTCGATGTGCATCACGCCGTTGTGGATGTTCGGATCAAACGCTTCGCCGACTTCGCCGAAGGCTTCCACACCGAGCTTTTTGAGCGTTTCCAGAAAGCTGTTGTAGATCATCTCCACGCCTTTCTTGAAGCTCTCCACATCGGTCTCTTCCACCGTGAACGCGCGTTCAAAGTTGTCGAGCACCGGCAGCAGTTCTGCGAGTGACGCCGCCTTTGCGTCGCCGTAAGCGGCTTCTTTTTCTTTTGTCGAACGCTTGCGGTAGTTGTCATATTCCGCAAGGGTGCGAATATGCGCTTCCTTTGCCGCAGCAAGTTCTTGTTCAAGGGTGTCAATGGTTTTGGCCGGTTCCGTTTCCGCGGTATCCGCGGTTTGTGTTTCGTCTGCTTCTGTCGCCGCCGCTGCCTTTGTTTCCGGCGCTTTGGCGTCTTCGGCTTTTTTCTTCTGTGCCATGGGGGTTCATCCTCTCTATTTCGTCGTCATCCGATCGATTCTATTCTTCATAAGAATCCGTGAGCAGCTTTCCGACCAGCTCGGTCAGGAATTCAATGCGCGGAATCAGTTTTGCGTAATCCAGCCGTGTCGGGCCGATGATGCCGATGGCGCCGCCGTCATGTCCGTGAACACTGTAGCGACCGACAATCATGCTGGTATTTTCCAGCTGGCGGAACATATTCTCGCTGCCGATGCTGACCGAAAGCGCGTCATCTTTTTTCGCCAAGACCGCGCGTTCCAGCTTGTCGCTCTGGTCCAAAAACTGCATCATGTCAAACACATGATCGCTGAACTCACGGTGATGCAGCAGGTTCTGTTCGCCTTCCAGATGAATCTCCGCCTGCATGGCGCTGGCTGCAAGGTCGGTCAGAACCACGAACAGCGGGCTCATCGAAAGCGCGTTTGCACCGAGGGACGCGACCAGCGTCTGGATCATGACCGTTCCGATATCCGAAACAGGTTTTCCGATAAAAGTATGGTCACAAATCTCATGAAAATTCTCGATCATGTCCAATGTCAGTGCGGTTTCCGTGCGGCAGATGCCGTTTTTGATGATCCCGGTCGAGGTCATCAGCACGATCATCGCGATCCGCGTACCGACGGGAACAATCTCAATGCGGCGTACCGTTGCGCCCTCATCGGTCGGTGTGGTCGCCAGCGCGGCACAGTTCGTGATCTTTGCCAGAAGCTCGCCCGCTTTGGAAAGCAGCTTTTCCGGGTTTCCGGCGCAGCGTTCCAATTCACTTTGCACCATCTGCCGCTCTTCCTCGTCCAGCTCACTTTTCGGCATCAGGTGGTCGATGTAATAGCGGTAACCCTGCTGTGAAGGAATCCGTCCGGCAGAGGTGTGCGGCTGATCGAGAAAACCGAGTTCGGCAAGCTCGCTCATTTCGTTGCGGATCGTTGCGGATGAAACGGAAATCGGAAGCGCCGTCATCAGGTACTTGGAACCGATCGGCTCGCCTGTTTTGATGTACTGTTCCACGATTGCGGCAAGAATCATCTCC
The DNA here is from genome assembly GCA_902772935.1 of Oscillospiraceae bacterium. GTDB lineage: Bacteria > Bacillota > Clostridia > Oscillospirales > Acutalibacteraceae > UBA6857. The sequence continues at coordinate 18,520 of CACYCR010000155.1, read as the reverse complement.
TTGCGCTTTCCAAGCTCCATTTCTTCACGTCCTTTCTTTCGTTTTAGCACTCTTGTTGTTTGAGTGCTAATCACTGTCATTACTATACGCCGATTGCTAACAAATGTCAATAGATTTTGCAAAAAAATTTGAAAAAACTTTCAAAAAAGCACACCGTTGACGGTGTGCTTGAAAAACAGAATTCACTTTTTCTTTTTCGGTGCAGGCAGTTCCGGCAGCATGGCTTCCACCAGTGTTTTCAAAAATGCCCGGTCCTCCACATTGTCCACAAGCAGCATCGGCTTCGCACCTGCATATGGCAGTTCCTCAGCCGCCTGCGGCATCAGCGCGCGTGCCGAATCTGTCGGTTTGACCAGAAAGCGATCGTCATAAATGCCGCCGAACACCTTGCCGCCGGCATATAAAATGTATTCGCCCATCATTGCGCGGCTGGTGATTTCGGCGCAGTCGGAGAGCTGCTCCAGAATAAAATCAAGGTATGCTTTGCTTGACGCCATACGGCATCGCCTCCTTCTCTTTTTCAGAACGTATTATACGATTACCCGATGCCCTGTTTGACTCGCAGCTCCGCTGACGCGACATGGTGCAGCACCGTAAAGCGTTCCGGTGCCATACGCTCCAGCAGTGCGCGGTGCTGCGCATCCCAGGCAGCCAAAGCTTCGGGCGTAAGTGCGGCGCCGACGCCCCGGCAGGCGCGCATCCGGCCGTGCCAGGTCTCACGCGTGAACATAAGCGAAACATCATACGCTTCGCGATGCACCACATCAAACTGTGCGGCAACGGGCGCAGGAATCGCGATCGGTGTACGGGTATACCCTGCGCCGGTCCACTTCGGATGGAACTGCAGCACCAGTTCTTCGCTTGCGTGCGCGATCGGATCCTCCTGCGGCAGCCACGCCATATAAAGGATCAGCAGCCGGCCGTCCGGTTTCAGCATTGCAGAAAGCAGCGGCGCGAGCGCGGCGTGATCGAAATAGTCGAAGCACTGACACGCCGTAATCACGTCAAACGACCCGGCGGGAAACCGCAGGTCTTCCGCAGCACACGAAAGAAAGCGGATCTGCAAGCCGTCGTCCGCCGCGAGCTGCTTTGCAAACGCGATCTGTTCCGCTGAAGCATCAATGCCGGTCCAGTCAGCGCCATAGCGGTACAGATTGCGCGGCAGCACCCCCGTGCCGGTACCGAGATCAAGTGCGCGCTGTCCGCGGACGCAAAGACCGCGGGCGATGATGTTTTCATAAAACACCGGCGGATAAATGTCGCGGTATTTCGCATAGTCCGCAGACGTTCTGCCCCAGTCAAACGGCGTTCCCGCGTCAAACTTTTCATCGGTTGTCATAGAGGTGCCTCCGTTTCGCAAAATGCGGAAAAGACGCTGCGCGTGCAGCATCTCTCCGCATATATCGTATCTGTTTTGTTTAGTTTGCAACCGCCGTTTCGCCGTAGGTGATAACACCGGGCACGCCGACCGGTTCGGTCGTTTCTTCCGTGAGCGTCACCGAACGCAGCAGTTCGGCAGACGCAAGATCAAACTCTTTCACCTCGGTATTCGTCATGGTGTAAACCTTGTCGCCGATATACGTACCGCGGAACAGGGAGAACCATTCCCGGTGATTGGTCGCGTGGATATACGCCTGTTCATCGGCGAATTGTCCGTCGCGGATCGTCACGGTTTTATAGATGAACTTGTTATCCGAGAAGTTGCCGCTCGGCGTCCAGCGTTCATAGACGAACGGCAAACCGAGGATACCGCGTTCGCTGTCATAGACGACCGCTTTTGGGTCCCGTTCCACGGAAGTGCTCGCACTTTTGATGACGTGCGTGTCAACCTCTTTCGGCTGCGCCGGGTCGCTGACGTCAAAGAGCGAAAGCTTGACGGAATCATAAATCGCGTCCGTTTCGCTGCCGTCATAGCCGATACCGACGAGCAGCGTGTCCGTAATCGGATGCAGGTAGGTCGAGAAGCCGGGCAGCTTGACTTTACCCTTGATGACCGGCTGTTCCGGGACGGTCAGGTCGATCACAAACAGCGGATCGGTATTGCGGAAGGTCACGACATACGCCGTATTCCCCATGAAGCGGGTACTCTTGACCTGTTCGTCCGGTGCAATGTCCTTCAGCTTGCCGATGATCTTCAAATCGCGGTTCAGCACATAGAGGCTGCTGATGTCCACGTCCTTTGCGTAGTCATAATCCGTTGTGGTTATGCGCAGGGCGTCGCCGTACTGGTCGATGCAATACTGGTTTTCCACAATGCCCGGCACGATACCGGTCGCGCGCAGCGTCAGCGTCGTACCGGAGAACGCAAACGCGTAAATCTCCGTGCTGTCGGTCTCGATGTCGGTGCGGTCGTCCCAATTGAAAACGCTGTTCAGCACATAGAACGTATCTGTTGAGCAGTACACCACATCCGCCTCGGTGAGCATACTGAGCTTTTCGACCTTGCTGTCCGGCTGCGCGGTGTTCCACGCAGTGAGCACCAGGTACGTGCTGACGTCCTCGTCTTTATCGCGCAGATAGACGTCTTCGCAACCGATGCGTTTGCCGTCGACCTGCGGCGCATAGTTTTCTTTCAATGTGTTTTTGTCGTTAAGATTCACATAGTAACGCGTTGCAACATAGAGCACGCCATTCACCATCCGGCTGCTGACCACGTCGCCGTCCTGGGTGACGGTCCGCAGCAGCTTCGGCGCGGTTTTGTCACTGACGTCAAAAAGCAGCACCACACTTTGTGATTCGCCCCAGCCGTATGGCATATAGCGCATGGAATAAAACACTTCGGGTTCTTCTGTTTCGCCGTTTGCCGCTTTCGGGCGTTCCCACTGTGTGGCGGTCAGCACCATCCGGTCGCCGAAAAGATACATCTCAGAGAATCGGTAATACTTGTTTTCGTCTTCCGGCTGGATGTCGGCGTGATAGACTTCCTGCATGGTCTGCGTATCGACGATTACGAAATCCCCACTGCGGACAATGTAGAGAAACCGTCCGTCGTTCTTCACAACATCCGCCTCATCTACGCCGCGCACCTGCGTATTGGTCTCGCCGTAATTGCCGGCGGCAGATGTTTCTTTGCCGGCGGCGTTAAAGGATACGTCAGTGGATTGCTCATATGCCATTGTCGGCGCGGCACTGTCTTCAACATAATCCGCCGACTTTGTATGATAACGGAAATTGCTCAGCCGAACTGAATCATATTGATTCATGAAGTAAGCCTGCATCGCCTTGTCGGAATCAAAGTGAGACAACGCAAGGGCCTGCGTCGGCGGATCGACCGGGTCGCCCTGTGTGGTATCCGGCGCCATTGTTGTGGGAACCGGCGTTGTCGGAACAGGGCGGTGTTTCGGCACGAGGGCAACGCCTGTCACAACGATTGCAACTGCAGCGGCGGCAGCGACCACGCGCGGCAGTACATGCTTCTTTTTCTTTGTTTGTTTGATCTCTTCGGCTTTGATTTTTTCAACAACCTCGTCTTTTGACAGGGACGCCGGCAATTCGATCCGGTCTTCATCAAAACGCGCCTGCAGCGCGTCGGTGTTCTGCTGATCCTTTTTCATTTTGAGATCGCCTCCATCAACTTTGCTCTGGTCCGCGACAGCCTTGTCCGCACAGCGCCGGCGCGCATGGACAACATCGTGCCGATCTCTTTGCTGGAATATCCGCCGACTACGGAAAGCAGCAAAATCTCCCGTTCCGCTTCGTCGAGCGTCTGCAGCGCCGCGCGCAGATCGAGTGCTTCATCTGTCGGCAGCGTCTGCGGCGCGGCAACGTCAATGTCATCCGCCGGAACACGGTGCAGCGCGAGCGCTTTTTCTTTTTGCTGTTTGCGGCAGCAGTTGAGCAGGATCGAGAACATCCAGCTGCGGAACCGCGCCGCGTTTTTCAGCTGCGCGATGTTCTGAAATGCCTGCAGCACACATTCGCTGACGGCGTCTTCCGCCAACGTCGGATTCGACGTCTGGTATACTGCGAAACGATACAAATCTGCCGCGATGCCGGCATACAGTTCGCCGAAGGCTTCGGCACTGCCCGACCGGGCTTTTCTGACCAAGCTTTGATTATCTGAACTCATGTGATCACATCCGTTCCGCTATATAAGATGGAAAAACGACGCCATCTGTTACACACTTTTTTGATTTTTTTCATTTTCTTCCGTTTCGGCAGCCCGCTGCTTCTTTTTCCGGAAAATCACGAACTTGCTAAACAAGTAGTTGACGACAATGACCAGCACACCGATGATGAGCTTTGCGACGATCTTTCCGCTGAGCTTCACAATCAAAAAATTGAACACCTTTTCGTCAAAATGCAGAATCTCCACAAAGAACCACAGGCCGCCCTGCTCGATGAAATACGAGGCGATACGGGCGCCGAAGAAGCCGGGAATCTCTTTTCTGAGCACACGCCACGTCCACGCCTTGCTTTCAAAGACGAACCATTTGTTCGTCAGAAACGCAAACGATACGGCGGTGATCCACGCAATGGTATTGGTCAACAGGTAAAGCCGTCCGGCGAAGATCACGTCGAACAGCTTGAACACCAGCAGATTGACCAGGGTCGTCAGCGCGCCGAACACGACATAGGTAATCGTTTCGCGGTTGACGAGTTTCAAAAACAGCGCTTTCAGTTTTTTCATAGACGGTTATGCACTTTCTTTTTTGAATTTCTTTTTCAGCCAGGTTTCCAGCGGTACCCAGACCCGCGGATACAGCAGTTCCACCAGCAGCACCGTGATCACGGCGTACAGCAGTCCGGCAAGCGCGCCGAACAACACGTCCGTGCAGTAATGCACTTCAACATACACGCGGGAAAACGCCATCACGCAGGCAAACACCGTCATCGGTATGCCGAACTTTTTGTTGTACCACAGTGCGGTGAACGCTGCTGCAAACGCGGACGCCGCATGGCCGGACGGGAAAGAAAAACTGCTTGGCCGGCTGACGAGGTCCGGAAACTGATAAACGGCGTTCCACCAATCCAGATCGAGGTTGAACGGACGCGGCCGCGCAAAGATCAGCTTGAATATGAAATTGTTGCCAATCTCCATGATGAAGATCGCGCCGAGGATCGCGATGCCGAGCTTGCGGAACTTCTTCGTGCAGAACAAAACTGCACCCAGCACAAGGAATACGGCGCCGTATTTGCCGAGATGTGTGATGAAAACCAGAATCGCGCTGAGGACCGGATTCTGAATGGACTGCACCCATTCGAACACCGAAAGGTCGAACGGCAGCATGGAATCAAAAAACGCGTTCATTTCGATCCGCCTTTCTTCATGAGATATCAATTGTTATGCCGAAGCGGCAGCGGTTATGTCAGATTTCGAAAATCCGTTTGAGCTTGCGCGTTGCGCTGCCGACCGTCAGGGCGACCACCTCATCCCCCGCCATCAGCAAGGTGTTGCCGCGCGGGATCATAAACATGCCGCCGCGCATCACATAGATGAAAACGCATTCGGGCGGGATCTCCAAATCCATGACGCGCGTCCCGGAGCGGCTCCACCGGTTTGGGATCTTGTATTCGCCGATGAGTGCGTCGCTGTCGCTGATGTCGGCGATGAACTTGACCTGCGAGCCGTCGATCTCATGCTCAATCAGTTCCGTGATGAGCCGTGTTGTATCCAGGACCACATCCACACCCAGCCGTTTCATGAGCATGATGTTTTTATGGTTGTTGCTTTTGGAAATCGTTCGCCGGATGCCAAACTGCTTTTTGCCGATCTCGCAGGCGATCAGGTTGTCTTCGTCGCGGTTCGTGACCGCGATCAGCACGTCGCTCTTGCCCGCGCCGGCCTGTGCAAGCGTTTCAACCTGCGTACCGTCGCCGAAAAACACCGGGATGTCAAATGCGTTCGCCATCCGCTCGCAGCTTTCACGGCTGGCGTCAATGATGCGCACGTCATGGCCGACCTCCAGCAGATTCTTTGCAAGGAAATAGCCCAGCTGGCTTGCGCCGATCAAAATCACTCTCATATCGACTCCTCCTTAAATCGTTGCGTAGATGACCATGTCGCCCTCTTCGATCACGAAATCGACCCGATCGGCAAACACGACCTGTCCGCTTTTGCGGCGAACGGCAAAGAGCATTTTCGTGTTGCTCGTGACCACTTCTGAGGGATCTTTGCCGATTTCTTTTTTGTCCGCCTTCTGCATGGAAAAGCGGATGCTGCTGCCGCTGACGTTGATCGCGTCAATCTGCTCGGCGTCCTGGGTGATCAGGTTAAAGAGGATGTCGGTTTCCAGCCGCGTCGGGCAGACCGTCCGCAGTCCGAATTTACGAAAGACTGCTTCCCGCGACGGATCCAGGATGCGCAGATAGACATTTTTGATCTCGAACACGACCTCCAGTGTCTGCGCGACCATCACGTTCACATTGTCGCTCGGCGTGACCACAATCGCCATGTCGGCGTTTTCGCAGCCTGCATTCCGCAGCACATCGGTGTCCGTGACCTCACCGCAGACCGAAAGACCGGAAAAGTCTTCGCTGAGCGCGGAAAATGCGTGCTCGTCGCTGTCCACAACGGAAACGTCATAGCCGTATTCATCCAGAACGTTTGCAATTCGCGCGCCGGTTTTTCCGCAGCCGATGATGATAATATTCATAGGTCTTCTCCTTTCAGATGGTTTTGAAGTTCACCGCAATGTCTGCCTTGGTGATCTCCAGCACCGCATACTGTCTGTTGCAAAGCGCACCGGGGTTGACCGCGAGAACGCCCGTCCCGGGAACGATTTGCTTTGTCGGTTTATGGGTATGTCCGAAGAGCGCGAGATCGCCGCGGATCGCCTGCGTACGCACAGCGAGGTCGGTCAGGGTGTGCCGCACGCCGTCACGATGTCCGTGCGTCGCAAGGATCGTATGCCCTTCGATGTATTTGTACGCCGTCTCGTCGTACGCCTGAAACCGGCGCTCCCAGTCATTGTTGCCGCGCACCGCAAGGAAAATCCGGTCCGGGAAAATTTCCTTCATCTGCAGCAGATCGCCGAGCCCGTCACCGAGAAAGAACACCGTTTTGCAGTCCGGTTCTTTTTCCAGCACCGCGGCAAAATGAGACGCAAAGCCGTGGCTGTCGGAAAGTGCGAGCACTTTCATGCATCTCTCCCCTTTTTTTTACATAGAATGGAATGATCTTATTTTAACACATCACAGGAGGCTTTTCAATGGATAACGAAACAAAACTTTCCGCATCCGGCAAAGATGCGCTGCAGAAATTGCTGCAGCACGGCGACGATACGCCGGACACGGTCGATGATTTTGTCAATACGCACCTGTCTGCACAGCAGAAGGACGCGTTCCGACAATTGCTCAAGGATCCGGCGCGCATGAAAACGATGCTCGCCTCCCCGCAGGCAAAAGCGCTGTTTGAACAACTGCGCCGAAAAGAGCAGGACAACGCATGAACCTGTCCGATCTTGATCTGAACGGTCTGCAGGACCTTGTCGGCTCCCTGCGCAGCGAAGACATCGACGCGCTCAGGGACATGGCGTCTGCGCTGTTTTCCACCGAGCCGCCGGCAGACGCTGCCGCAGAAAAAACAAAAACCGCCCCCGCGGCCGGCAGCACCCCGCTGCCGCTGGACCCGGGGACGATAGCGAAAATCATGTCGCTGCTTTCGGCGCTGCAAAGCGAAAAAAAGGATCCGCGCTGTGATCTGCTGTACGCCCTCAGACCGATGCTCGGCGAAGAACGGCAGCACCGGGTGGATCAGGCGGCGCAGATGCTGCAGTTGTTTTCAATCTTGCCGAAGCTGAAGGCACTGGATCTGTAACGACGCGCCAATTGAAAGGAGGCACACCATGCCACAGCAGAACGATCATCCGGATTTTCAGACCATGCAGCAGCAGGCAATTCGCCGTGTCAGAGAGATGCAGGAAAAGGCCATGCCTGCCGGTGTACCGCCGCCCGAAGAACCGTCGGCGCCAAAGCAACAGCAGCCGCAAAACCGGCCGCGCACGCCGCTGTTCCATCTGGATAGTGACGTCAGCCTGCTTTTGCCGCTGCTGCTTCTGCTCAGCCGCGAAGGCGCAGATGATGCGCTGCTGCTGGCACTGTTGTATATCATGGCGTAAGCGCCAATCACTGCATGGAGAGGAAGGCGAGATCGGCGGCGTTCGCAAAGTTTTCCGCGCCGTAAAGCACCAGCAATTCCTGCGGCTGTGTGCTTTCCAGCAGGTCCTGCAGCGGCGCGCGGTGGTACCGCAGATCGACCATCAAGATCTCCTCGTAATTTGCAGCAAGGAACGTCGCAAAGCAATGCGCAAAGGAATCCTTGAAGATCAGCAGCCGCTTCCCGTTGTGGCAGCGGTTGTTTCTGATTTGCACCAGACCGTGGTTGCCGTCCAGAAACACCGGGTACTGATCGAGGTTCTGCAGATGCGTTTTGAAATAAAGGGAATCGCTCGTTTTGACCGCAGTGCCGTCCGTGATGGTGACGGTGTAATCACCGTCCGGCTGCGCGTAGATTTCCAGCGTATCCGGCTTCTGCAGCCAGAGACCGCTCTTGGAATATGCCGTACCGTAGAAGCCGTCGCTCGTCTGCGTCAGGGAAAAGTTCTGCGCATCAAGCGCTTTTTCTCGGCAGTAGGCCTCGTAAAGCAGCAGACTTCCGCGACTCGTCAGATGGTGGTCTGTCCGGTAGTACAGCGTCGCGGCGTCCGCCGCCGAAAAGACATCCCGCACATCCAGCACCGTATCATCGCGGCACGTTTCATTTACAAGGTCCAGCATCGCATCGTCGCGGTACGGCATATGTACACGCGGCAGCTTGTCCTCCAGCATGGCGCCGGCGCAGGGCACCAGCATCCACGTCACAGCAAGACCGTTTGCGTCCGCGAACTGCCGGACAGCACGCAGGTTCATTTCTTCTTTTTTCAGGTCAATGTCGCCCTGCCTTGCGATCAAAAAGCCGTCTTTGCCGCGGTAAATGCCGCTGTCGCCGTTTTGTCCGAGCAGTTGCTGCCAGTAAGCGTGCAGACCGACAAAGGTTTCCCGCAGCGGAAAATGATCGGCGATGTAGGTTTGCGCCTGCGTCATGAAGGAGCCGTCCAGCAGCGTCGACACCGACAGAACCGGCGGTTCGCTGAGCGGTCGCTTTTCGTTTTCCGCAAAGCTCTCCTTCGGCAGCAGAAAGAAGCTGCCGGTCAGCAGCGCGACCATCAGCAAAAAGCAGACGGGCAGCACCCAAAACGTTTTCTTTTGTTTCATCTCACTGCCCCCTTAAAAACGGAAATACAAGAACGGATTATACGTCGAACTGACCAGCGACGCCACGCAGAGCGTAAAGGCGGCCGCCGCACAAAGCGGTTCCAGCACCGCATAGACGCGCTTGTTTTTCAGACGCGTAAACACCGTCCGCGCAAGCGGCAGGCAGAACGCGGCGGAAAGCACCAGCAGCGGCAGATGATGCACCAGCAAATCCAGCGACGCTGCAGACCAAAGCCCGTTCTGTGCCGTGAAGAGATTGGTAAAATACCGGCCCATATCTCCCAGGCGCGTGAAATCGAAGAGCACCCAGCCGAGGATCACACAAAGCAGCGTATACAAATGGCCGACCGCGCGCGGCGCTTTTTTCAGCAGCCGCAGCAGGAAGAACTTTTCCATGACGAGCAGCACGCCGAAATACAGACCCCACAGCAAAAAGTTCCAGCTTGCACCGTGCCAGATGCCGGTCAGACCCCAGACGATGAAAATGTTGAGGCACTGCCGCGCCTTGCCCTTGCGGTTGCCGCCGAGTGGGATATAGACGTACTCGCGGAACCAAGTGCCGAGCGAAATGTGCCAGCGCCGCCAGAATTCCGTGATGCTGCTTGCCGTGTAGGGATAATCAAAGTTGCGCACGAACGAAAAGCCGAACATCTTACCGAGACCGACCGCCATGTCGGAATAGCCGGAAAAGTCAAAATAGATCTGCATTGTGAACGCCAAAATCCCGAGCCACGCCGCAAGGATGCTGTTTGCGTCGGCGGTCGCCTTGCACTGCTCCCAGATGCTGCCGAGCGCGTTTGCAAGCAGTACCTTTTTGCAAAGGCCGAACAAAAACAGCCGGACACCGTTTGAGAACATCTGCATCGAATGCGTACGATGCTGCAGCTGCCACTCCACATCGACATAGCGAACGATCGGGCCGGCAATGAGCTGCGGAAACAGCGCAACATAGGTACCGAATGTGATGAGGTTCTTTTGCGGCGCACAGTTGCGGCGATAGGTGTCAATCACATAGGACATGCTCTGGAAGGTGTAGAAGGAAATACCGATCGGCAGCGCAATCTGCGGATCCGGCAAAAACGAGAACACCGGCAGCAGCTTTACGGTTGAAACGAACAGCGATGCATATTTGAAAAACCCAAGCAGCAAAAGGTTGCAGATCACGCACAGAATCAGCACCGTTTTGCGGCGCTTTTCGTTTTCATCAAATGCACCGAGCAGCCGTCCGGCCGTGTAATTAAGCAGAATGGAGCCGAGCATCAGCAAGATGTAAACCGGTTCGCCGTAACCGTAAAACAGCAGGCTCACGCCGAGCAGCACCGCGTTTTTGGCGCGGTCGGGCACAAGAAAATACAGCAACAACGTCGCCGGCAAAAAGAAAAACAAAAACGGCAAGCTTGAAAAAACCAAAATCTCTCCTCCTGAAAAATCGAAAACGCATCCGAACGCCGCCCGCACCGGATGCGTTTTTCAATGGCGCCTTGTCACGCCGTGTGTGTATACAGATAGTCGACCCATGCCTTGCATCCGGCAAAACTCGGATGCATACCCATATTGCTCGGGTCATCGCAATAGGACCGCCGCAGATAATTGCCGTCATAGAGCGCTTCGGCCACATTGAGGAAATACCAGCCCTCTTTGCGGCACAGCGCGGCGAGTTTTTTGTTGTACTGATGAATTGTGGTGTTATTCAGCAGACTGAGATTGCCCCGCGCCGCCGCGGTACGCGGTGTGGCGGACTGCACATACAGCGTCACCTGTGGCGCATTGCGCAGAATGTTTTTGCAAAGGGTGCGGAAGTTTTCAACGCTGCGGTCAACGCCGACTTCCACAATATCGTTCAGGCCGAGCATGATGTAGACCTTCTTTGCGCCAGTCAGCGGCACCGCCTGTTCAATCTTCATTTTCTGCCCGTTGTAGCGCGGGTGCTTTGAACGGCTCGACACCGGACGTAGCGCATGCGTTGCGCCCATACCGCTGAGCGTCAGAAACTTCGCCCGGCCGAGCACGTTGTTGACGTCCTCATAATGCTGCAGGCAAAAGCTGACCGAATCACCGACAAAAACCACGTCGTCAAAATAGGACGCCGCCGCCCGCGCACTTTTCGGCACAGACCCGGCAATGGCATGCGCACCTGCGGCCTTCGTTGAAAAGGTCTTCGTCGCCCAGGCGGAGCAATACGTCTCTTTGCCGATTTTTTTGTATGCGCAGACGCGAAGCGCATAGGCGGTTTTCGCTTTCAGATCAAGCAGCAGGGCCGCGGTTTCTTTTGCGGAAGAAAGCTTTTGCTGCGTCACGCCCTTGCGAAAGCTGCTGTCCGTACTGTATTGCAGCAGATAACCGTCGGTCTGTTTGCCGACCGCCGTCCAGCAAACCGCAGTGCCGTAGGCATCCGGCGTGACCGTCTTGATCTTCGGCGACTGCGGCACAATACGGAAGGTGCGCTGTACCGTAAAGGCATACGCCCCGGTGCCGGTAACCGTCACCGTCGCCGTGCCGACCGTTTTGTTGTTCTGATAGCGCACCGTATATGCAACGCCCGCCTTGCGGACATTGCCATCCTTGTCCGTGACGACCACGGCCGGCTGCAGCGCCTTCCCGGTATAGGGCAATTGCGTTGCTTTCAGCGTGACGCTTTTGATGCGCGCAATGCGCTTGGTCTGCTTTGCGCCGCAGTCTTTGCACACACGCACCCAGGCACCGTTCTTCTGATCGGTCGCCTTTTGCGCAAGGTACCAGTCGCCGTAGGTATGTGTTGTTTTCTGCACGGGCTCCGCAGCCGCAGTTTCCGGCAAAGCAACCGCGGCCGGCTGACCGGCCGTCACAAGCACGGCGCACAACAGCACCGCCGCACATACGGTTTTCCAATGGACTCTCATATACGCCGCACGTCCTTTCGGGATGGGGTGCTATGATTATACCATAGTTTTTTGAAAAAGGCAAATTTTGCACGTCGGGGACGTCCTTAATTCCGCAACAGAATTATATCACAGCTTTTCGAAAAGCGCAAGTTCATCGGCAAAAATGTAAGAATCTTGTAAGAACTTTGTGCAAATTCGCCGGCGCTTCGCCCCTTGACAAACGTCTGCGGTCATGTTAAGATGAAACAAGCAAACAGCGAAAAGAGGAAATCCCCATGAAAACATCATTGCTGAAACGTCTTGACTTCAGCGGAAAATCGCTGACCGACGGCATCCGCCTGGTCGACAGCCGCTATTACACCGGAACGGATTTTTACGCCTCGGCGCAGGGCATCACCAACGATGGGCAGTATTATTATTGTACCGGAACCGTCCTGCCGCTCGGGTTCCGCGGCCTTTCCAAAATCGACATGCGCACAGGCGCCGTGGTCATGAAGGAAGAAAACTACCTGCCACCGATTCTGGAAAGGCAGGGCTTCCACCACTACGGCGGCTGCACGTACTTTGAAAAGAAGATCTATGTCGCCATCGAAGACAAGGCCGGCGCCCATCCCTGCATCGGCGTCTTTTCAGCCGACACGCTCGAATTCACCGGGCAGTATCAGATGCTCGGGCCGGAGATTCAGCCGAACGGCAATCTGCCGTGGTGCGCCGCGGACAAAGAAAACCGCCTGCTGTATACCGGGTATTTCAACCACTGCGATCACATCAACGTCTTCCACATTGACACGCTCGAATTCATCCGTCACATTCCGATCAGCTGCGTTGTGGAACATACGCAGGGCGCAGAGATGTGGAACGGTCTGATCTATATCTCCTGCCATGACACCTGGCCGAAAAAGCATATCTATTCCATTGATCCTGCAACCGGAGAAACAAAGCTCGTGCTGGAGCGCGACGCCGGAAAGAATATTATCGAATCCGAAGGCATCACGATCTGTCCGATGGAAGACGGCTCCTTTTTCCATCAGCTTGACGTGATCTATCCGTTCACCCTGGCCATCCGCCGCTACAGCGCCCCGCCGGAAGCTGCGCTTTAACCAACATATAATCAAGCAAAGGAGGAAGCCGAAATGAAAACCAATTTTCTGTCGTTCGTTGATGGAATTGCAGACCTTGTCTCCTCATTTTTTGTGAGCATTCTGTTCTTTCTGTTCAACAGATGACACCGCACACGTCGATAAGCCGAAGACCATTTGCACTGCCGAAGCTGCAAATGGTCTTTTCTTATGCCGAAAAGCAGGTGCCCGCCGCTTCATTCAAACAATGCCGCGTCAATGCTGTAGATCGTATCAATGACGATCCGCGTGTCATCCTCGAACCGCAGCACGCGATGGTAACGGTCGATTTTGACAATGCGCCCTGTATGCGTCAGATACGCACCGCCGCTTTTATACGGATCCTTTTGAAAATACGTGATCGTCACAGACGGCGTCTGGGACAAGCAGTGCTGCAGCAGCCGCAGCCGCCGATCCAGCTCCATGATCTGCGTTTCATCCAGCGTAATCTGTCGAGTCGTTTGCCGCTGCGCTTCACAGATCACGGTTTCAAAGCCGGTCAACGCCGCAAACGGTGCGAACTGCGCGGCGCGGTTGCGCTGCGGCATCCGCGGCCGCTGTTCCGACACATGGTGCGGCAGATCAATGATATCATCATACATAAACTCACCTATGCCTTGTGCCCGCCGACCTGCTTGTTGCGTTCCATGGTCGTGGCACCCTCGAGATAATTCATACCTTTTAAAACGGCATTCTTTCCGTACCGCCGCTGCAGTTCCAGAATCGCCTGCTGCTTTTTTTGTTCCTTCCGGCGGTCTTCCTCTTTTTGTCGCTGCAGCGCGGCGTCATCGAACAGACTCAGCTGCACATAACGCTGCGCTTCAACAGCACGCGTCACATGGTTCGCCGTGATGTTCACGCGGCGGATCAGCAGATGCGGATCAACAATACGGTTATACAGATTCACCATGCTTTCCGCGATCTCATCGGCAGAGGACGTGAACATCTCCAGATTGACCGAGCCGCGGGCGGATTCCGGCACGCTGCGCCCGTAATAATCCTGCGCGACGCGCCCGGTGTACTGCTTTGTCAGGCTCGCCCGGTCGTACCCGATATACAGCACCAGCTGATCGGTAACCAGGTTCTTCGCCACCAGATCAAGCACCAGCAGATCGGTCATCTCCCGGACGATCAGCCGCCCCTGTTCATACTGATACGGCCGCGGCAGCACCTGTCCGCTGCTCAGGCTATTGCTTGTCGGCGTATAGGCTTTGATGTCCGCCATGGTGCAGGACTCCCAGCCCCACGCATGGTCGATAAGCAGTTCCGCGTTGACGCCGAACAGTTGATACAGCAGCTTTTCACTGTAAAAGTCCGTGCTTTTGCCTGCGGAGCACCGCGCAATATCCCCCATGGTATACAGGTGATATGACGCCAGTTTCCTTGCGATGCCGCGACCGACCCGCCAGAAGTCCGTCAGCGGCGTATGATCCCAGAGCTTCCGGCGATAGGTCATTTCGTCCAGCGCCGCGATCCGGACGCCATCCCGGTCGGCCGGCACGTGTTTTGCAACGATGTCCATCGCGACTTTTGCGAGATACAGATTGCTGCCGATGCCGGCAGTCGCGGTGATCCCCGTTGTTTCCAGCACATCGCGAATCATGGTCATCGTCAGCTCGCGCGCCGTCTGTTTGTACAAGGGCAGGTAATCCGTGACATCCATGAACACCTCGTCGATCGAATAGACATGGATGTCCTCGGGCGCGATGTATTTCAGATAGACCGCGTAGATTTTTGCGCTGATGGTCATATATTTCTGCATCTGCGGCGTTGCGACAATGTACGACAGCGCGCAGTCCGCCCGGGCAAGCACCTGCGTGTTGTCATACGATTCCATGGTGAACCTGCCGTGCGGCGCCTTTGCACGCCGGTCCGCGTTCACCTCCCGCACCCGCTGAACCACCTCGAACAACCGCGCCCTGCCGGCAATGCCATAGGACTTCAGCGACGGCGACACCGCAAGGCAAATCGTTTTCTCCGTCCGCGAGGCATCGGCCACCACAAGGTTCGTCGTGAGCGGATCCAGGCCGCGCTGTACGCACTCCACCGACGCATAAAAGGATTTCAGGTCGATCGCCACATAGATTCTCTCCGCCATCTTCTCACCGCCTTCGCAGATAGTATACCACGAACTTTTGTTCCGGTCAAGCGGTTTTAGAACTTTTGTTCTGCTACTTTTTGGAAGTGTGCGCACCTGCGCTCTGCAAAAAGCGCAAACAAAAGCACCGGTACGGATCATCCATATCGGTGCCGGTTTGCTTCATCCTTGCAGGCGTTTAAAGCCTTGCCGTCAGTTCGGTCTTTACGTTTTCAAGATCGCCGGAGGTGAGCAGCGGAATGAGCTGATTGATCTCCTCAATGCTTTTATCCCACCACCGGAACGCCTGCAGAAGCCGGGTCAGATCATCGTCAAAGCGCTTGCGGATTTTTCGCGCGGGATTACCGGCAACGATTGTGTACGCAGGAACATCGCTGCCGACAACGCTGTTCGCACCAATGATCGCGCCATTGCCGATATGAACGCCGGGCAGGATGACCGCGTTCTGTCCGATCCACACATCGTTGCCGATGACGGTGTCGCCTTTCAGCGGCAGATCCGCTGCCGCCGGAGGTTCCATCTCCCAGCCTTCCAGCGTATAAAAAGGGAAGGTCGACACGGCGTTCATCTGATGGTTTGCGCCGTTCATCACGAATTCAACGCCGGACGCGATCTGGCAGAACTTGCCGATGATCAGCTTGTCACCGTTCCACGCATAGTGATGCGTCACATGGCTTTCAAATTCAGCGTCTGCGATGTATGTGAAATCTCCTACAAGGATATTGGGATTGGTAATTGTCGGCCTGACATAGATCTCCTGTTCATAACCCGGGATCGGGTGTACCGTATTCGGATCCGGACGCACACCATTTTTCATAATGAACCCCTCCAGTATTCCTGATAAGGTTATTATACAGGGCATTCTTCTGAAAGTCAATCAGACGAACGCCTTTTGAGAGCAATGAAAAAAGCCCTCACCTGAGCGCTCGCATGCCGGCAAGCGCAAAGTAAGGGCCGGTTGTATAAGATGACCCAAAAGGTACACGCCTTTTACCTTTGGAATCCGGAATTTCTCCCGGGCTGAATAATTATTGGCTTACATGCACGACAAAGCTGCTCGTAAAGCCGTGCCAATGTACCCAAACGCGGGTATCTCCCGGAGCAACGGGAATGATGCGTGTGCCGACGATTCTGATGACAGAGGTGTCATAGCCGTCAAAGCACAGGCCGGTCAGGATCGGGAAACATAAGCCGTCCGCATCGAAAGCCATGATCCAGATCTGTTCGCTCTTGCTGATTGTATAGGACAGATGCTCAGCCTTGACGGTCAGAATTTGGGGCAACACACTGGTTTTCCTGGGGGTGACGACAGCCTCCGAATGGGTCAGTGTCGACAGATCCTCCATCGGGGCATCGGCAAGGGAAAGCGTAACCTTGTGCAGCCTGGTCGCCCATTTGCCCCAGCTGCCGGTCGTATCCGCGCCGGCGTAGGCATATCCGAGATAGACAGGATCACCTTTACCGATATGTCCGTCTGCCCTGCCGGAAATGCCGCAGTTGTGCAGCTTTTTGCAGGTGTTCTCCTGAACAAAACCGCTGCGGCGGAAGGTCAGCCCGTCGAAGGACTCCCAAACAGCAACATAGCTGTTGTCCGAAAACCGTTTTTCGGTAAAGACGGCGATGAAACGCCCATATTCATCCGCGTAGACCACATCGGCGGAATCGCCGTCGTTCTTGTCCGGGATCGCTACGCCCTGATATTGCAGTGTGGCCGGCCAGTTTTCGTCCGTGGCGTCTGCGGTTGCCACCCGTGTTGCCGTTCCATGTTCATCAATCCAAGAGTAGTAGATATAGAGCGTGTCATCCACAACAACGAACGAGGGCTCGCCCGCGCCAAAATACCCTTCCGTTCCGTCATACGAAATAATCGGAGCGGGGTCCACACCCCAACCGTCACCCGTCCATTTTTCAAGGAACGGTCCTTGCGGGTTTCTGCTTCGCGCAACGCAGATCCATTTCGTCGTGTAGCCAATATAATACCAGCCGCCGAACTTGATGACGCCCGGATCACAGGCACACGGTACTTCGCCGCAGTCATAGCTTTCGGCAGTCGGCGTCACGGCGGTCACTTCTTTTGTGCTTTTTTTGAAGTCGGCGGAATAGCGTTTATAGTTCACAATGTCAATATAGTCTCCCGGGCCGTTTGAGGCGCACCAGACATCCAGACTGTCATCGGTATTAAGGATCATCGTTGGTCCGTAGCGATAGCCGCCGTAGTCCTCAAAACCGACGGGCTGGAAGATGTCAAAGCCTTCGTCAACCGTGCTGATCTGCACGTATTTTGTCTCGTCCCCCGGCTCAACAGGCCCACTCGGCGCAAAGTCGCCGCCTGCGATCTTCGGTGCAAAGAGCTGTTCGAGACTGAACACAAAAAGCAAAAGCATTTTCAAAACCTGATACAATGTTTCCATAGAGCTTCCTCCTTTGTCATACTCTGTTTCTATCTTGCTTGGGGTTCATCCTGTTGCTTTACTAAAAGAATTGCGCATTAAAACCGCTGATTTGCGGTCAGCTTATCCGTACACCCAGTTCAATCTTCCGTATGGCGCGCTGTCGCCCTTGGTATAGAACGACATGATATTTCCTTCTTCATAGTTGTCTGCCCACTTGAACGTAAATTTCGCTTTCTTTCCGACGCCAAGCAGGGCTTTCGGAACACGCAGCATAAGTTGATTCCCCGCAAAGCGAATCTCCGCTTCACCTTTCTTTTCATACTCATTGCCCGAGACCGCTTCGACGATTGTTTTTCCGTTTTTCGGTGCGGTGCGATTAATGCAGAAATCGTATCCCGTTTTACCCTTTGTGTTGATAAAGAGCGTCATCCAGCCGTTTTCTGCCGGCGCGCTGAGCGCGTCGACCGTATCAACATAGAAATAAAGGTTTTCTTTGTCCTCGGCAACCTTTGCGTTCTTTATGTCGTTTCTGCCGGAATCGTCTGTGTAGTAGGTATCGCCGAACCCGCGGCAGTCCCTGACTGCGGTTTCGTATTCCGCATCGGTGATTTTGCGGGCGACCTTCTTTTTGTGGAGATCGAGGACGCTTTCCTGTATCTCGATGATGGCCTGCTCCACCGTGTTGAGGCGCTCTTGGTTCTCCGGTTCCATCGTCAGTTTAACACATTTCGGTTACAAAAGGGATACAAACACAGAAAAATGCAGCCAAAATTACAAAATTCACATTTTTTTAACAAAGAAAAGCCGTCCCTTTTCAGAAACGGCTTTCCATGATGTGCAGTTATGCTTCGTCTT
>CACYCR010000154.1 GCA_902772935.1 Oscillospiraceae bacterium | reverse complement strand
TTGACAAACAAACATCCCGACAACGCAGCAGCAAAATCGGGACACACATTGGATGGATTTTTGCTGAAAAGCAAAAAGAAAAACCCGCCATGACATCTCTTCGTTTAAAGATGCCGTGACGGGTTATTGTTTTTACAGCGTCGCAAAAGACTTGGCAATCGCGGTTGCCGTTACCGGATCTTCAGCTTAATCTTCAATCTGGAAAATCGCGTAAATTGCGTCGAAGAGGCGGTCAAACACTTCCGTAATCTTGCTCATGACATTGCGGAAAATGTCAAGAATGTTTTTACGGGCCGGTTCCGGAATGATCGGCTGCATGGCCGTTGTTGTTTCTTCATCAACTGTGCCGCAGAATTCGCAGCCGCAATTGCAGTTGCAGGGCCAGATGCCGCTGCATCTATCGCAGCAGTAACTGCCTTTGAAGTGACCGTTTTCGTCCTTGGCGCAGCCAAGCAGATACGTCACGTCAAGATAGGCACAATCTACACAACAATGGCAATAACCGTCTTCATTCTTCGCATGTGCTTTGCCGCAGCTTTCGCAAATCTCGGTTGCAGAATCCTCTGCAAATACGCCGAAAACAAGCGTCATGGATGCAGCCAGCATCAATACCGCAAGGATGATTGCAATCGTTTTTTTCATATAAAACAGCCTCCTTAATTTCGCTATTATCATGAATATTATAGTTGATTCTGATAAAATTGTCAAGGGACTTTCAAAAAAGACGTGCCAAACCCGCGGGGCAAAGCATCCAAACTTTTTTCTTGAATTTTGGCAAAAACAACAACCGAGCGACGTTTGTCGCCCGGTTGGATAGGTTCTGATGTTTTATTCCACTGCGGGTTCTGCCGGTGTTGCCGGAGTCTCCGTGCTGTCTTTCGCAAGATCAAACATATCGATCACTTTCTGTGCGATTTCGTTCTTGTCGATCAGACGAAGTGCGATCGCAACCTTCACGAACGCCTTGACGAGCTTCAGCAGAATCTTACCGACTTTGAAGCCGAACTTTGCTTCCCAAAGGGAAAAGTTCTGCCAATCGGAGTCGCTGCCTTCGTCAGTCGTTTCTGTTGTGGAAGTGTCTGCCGGATCTGCGGGTTCGTCTGCTGCAAAAGCAACCGTCGCGATCGAGAAGATCATGAGCATTGCAAGAAGCAGGGAAATGAGTTTCTTCATAAGATGTACCTCCTTGAATTTGGTGATTTCATTATACCGCTATTTCGGGCATTTGTCAACCGGTTTTTAAAAGTTCACCCTTCGTCTTCGCTGTCATCCGGATTCTCGTTTCCCGATCGGCCGTAATTGTTTTTGCGCGTCAGCTCCGGCCGTTTCGGTAAGGATCGGATATAGTCAAACGCTTTTCGTTTTCCCTCGGCTGTCAGCGCCCGGTAGCACATCAAAAGCGCAAACTCTTCTTCCATGTTCATTTCAAAAAGGCCCTCGCCGGACGCCAGAAGCGCATCCGAATACCGGCCGAATTCCGGAAAATTATCCAGCGCCATCATCTGACTGAACGGCACCTCAAAGATCGTCGCAAGTTTTTTCATAGTCGGCAGAGATGGCTCCACTTTTCCCGTTTCATAGGATGTATAGGTCGTCCTGTCCACGCCGAGACGCTCGGCAACGTCTTTTTGCGTCATCTTTTTTCTGGTACGCAGTTTTCTCAGTTCTTCGTTCAGCATATGGGATTCCCCTTTCCGGATGTCATGCTTCGTTTGTCTTTTGTGCTGCGGCAAAATACATCAGGATGCTTTCCGCATCTTTTTTACCGATGCCCTTGACGGCAGTCAGCTCCTGCACGGAGGCAGCTTTGATGTTCTTCATGGTTTTAAAGGTTTTCAAAAGCAGCTTTGCCTTCTTTTCGCCGATACCCGGAATGCGGGTCAGCGTCGTGGAAAGACCGGCTTTGGCATGCTTTGTTTTGTGATAGGTAATGGAAAAGCGGTGAACTTCTTCCTGAATTGTCGAAACCAGCGTAAAGACGCTGCGTCCGTCTTTGATTTCAATCTCTTCGCCGCCGGACGCAATCGCACGTGTGCGGTGCCTGCTGTCTTTGACCATGCCGAAAACGGGAATGTCAAAGCCAAACGCCTCAATGACGGGACGCACGGCGTTGACCTGACCCTGACCGCCGTCCAGCAGAATCAGATCCGGCAGCCGGCCAAAGCCTTCCTCGCTGCCCTCTTCCTCAACATACCGGTTGAGTCTGCGGCTGATGACTTCGCGCATGGACCCGTAATCGTCCTGTCCGTCGAAAGACTTGATCGAAAACTTCCGATATGCGCGCTTCAGCGGACGGGCATTTTTGAACACGACCATACCTGCGACGTTGTCGGCGCCCGCAGTATGCGAAATATCGTAGGATTCGATATACTCCGGGATCTTCGGCAGATGCAGCAGCTTTGCCAGTTCATCCAGCACGGCGGTCTGCGTTCCGGCACGACCGAAATAGTCGCCGAGCTTCTGCGACGCATTGCTGCGACACATTTGCACAAGCCGGAAACCCTCCCCTTTCTGCGGGATCAGAAGCTCCACCTTTTTGCCGCGTTTTTCTTCAAAATACCGCGTCAGCAGTTCAGCGTCCGCAACATCGCCGTCCAGCAGGATCTTCGGCGGGATCTCCCGCTGCATGGTGTAATACGACAACAACAGTGATCGCCGCATTTCCGGCAGTTCACCCTCCGGGTCGAAAACAAACGTCTCCGTACCGCACAAAAGGCCGTTTTGAAAATTCAGCACCGCCATGCAGGCTTTATCGTTCTGCCGGCTGCAGGCGAACACATCCTGCTGCTTGTTCTGTGACGTAACGACCTTCTGCCGGTTGGCAATGCGCTGCATGGCGCGGATCCGGTCACGCAGCTTCGCCGCTTTTTCAAACTCCAGCGCCTCGGACGCCGCTTCCATCTGCGCCTGCAGTTCCCGGATCGGCGCACGGCTGCCGCCTTTGATGAAGCGTACCGCCTCCGCAAGGTTCTCCTCATATTCCGCCTGACTGATCTTCCCGGCGCAGGGTGCACTGCAGCGAGAGATGAAATAATTTAGACAGGGGCGGCTGTTTTTGATGTCGCGCGGAAAGACCTTGCTGCAGGTCGGCAGCTTGAAAATCTCTTTTGCCTGCTCCACCGCCTGCGTCACAGAGTAATTGCCGGTATACGGGCCGAGATATTCCGCGGCGGGATCATCGTTGCGAAAACTCGCTTCAATGTTGCCCCACGGATTCTTTTTGATTTTGATATAGCTGTAGCCTTTGGAATCCTTGAGCAGAATGTTGTATTTCGGCATATTCTGCTTGATCAGGCTGCATTCCAGCACCAGCG
>CACYCR010000153.1 GCA_902772935.1 Oscillospiraceae bacterium | reverse complement strand
CTGCAAGGATACACAGGTTGTCACCAGCAGCTTTCTCGCCGGAAGCATCGGCGCAAACCCGGTCATCATCCGCGGCGTGATGGGAAAGCTCAAAGACGCCGGCATCATCAGCATCAGCCAGGGCAAAAGCGGGATCACGCTTGCAAAGCCGCTTTGCGAAATCACCTTCTATGACATCTACAAAGCCGTGGATTGTGTGGATGAAACCGGACTGTTTCACTTTCATGAACACCCGAGCATCGACTGTCCCGTAGGGCGGAACATTCACCGCGCCATGGACGAAAAGCTCCGCGCCGTACAGAACGCCATGGAAGCACAGATGAAAACGATCACCGTTGCAGATGTGGCAAACGATGTGCGAAAAGCGATCGCACAGGCAGACTGAACCGAATTCAACCAGACAAACTGCTGCAACCACGCGGCAGTTTGTTTTGAAAAGGAATGAGCATATGAACACAAAAGATTATTTCGCCTATATCGTCAACGAAATACACACAACGATCGTTGCGACTGTTGATGACGCGGGGCTACCCGTCACCGCTGCCATCGATATGATGGACTTTGATACCGACAGCCTATACTTCCTGACGGCGAAAGGCAAGGGCTTTTATGACCGGCTGAAAAGCCGGCAGTTTCTTGCGCTGACCGCAATCAAAGGTGAAACCACCATGACGAGCGTCGCCGTTTCCGTACGCGGCAAGGTGCGCGAAATCGGAACGGGCGCACTTGCGCGGCTGTTTGAGAAAAACCCGTACATGAACGGCATCTATCCCACCGCCGAGGCGCGCAAGGCACTGACGGTCTTTCAGATTTACGAAGGCACCGGCGAATGGTTCGACCTTTCCAAAAAACCGATCGAACGCGCGTCCTTTTCCTTCGGCGAGGCGAACGCGCCGGCCGACGGTTATTTCATCACCGATGGGTGCGTCGGCTGCGGAACCTGTGGTGATGTGTGTCCGCAAAGCTGCATTGATTTCAGCAAAATGCCTGCAGTGATCGCGCAGGCGCATTGCCTGCACTGCGGCAACTGCAAGACCTTCTGTCCTGTGGGCGCAGTGGAAAGGAGACAACCGTATGAATCCATATGAGAAAACCATCCGGCAGGGTCTTCGTGCCGTGCGTGGATTCGAAGACGGCCTGACCTACGGCATTGGCAGCCGCGAAGGCAATCTCCGGCGACTGAAAGCCGCACTCGACGATGCAGACGCCATTGTCATCGGTGCCGGCGCAGGACTGTCCACTTCCGCAGGCTTCACCTACAGCGGCGAACGCTTTGATCGATACTTTTTCGATTTCAAGGCGCGCTTCGGCATCACGGATATGTATTCCGGCGGGTTTTATCCGTTTCCCGATGAAGAGACCCGCTGGGCATGGTGGGCAAGACACATCTACTTCAACCGCTACATCGATGCGCCGAAGACGGTCTACACCGACCTGCTGCATCTGGTGCAAAACAAGGAATACTTCGTCATCACCACCAATGTTGACCATCAGTTCCAACGCGCAGGATTCGACAAGCGCCGCCTCTTTTATACGCAGGGTGACTACGGTCTGTTTCAGCGTGCAGACGGCAAAGGCGGCTGCACCTACGACAACGAAGACTGGGTCATGCGCGCCATGGCGGCACAGCGGTTTCTCCCGGACGAAAACGGCGTGTTTCAGGTACCGAAAGACCGATTGCTTTCGATGCGTCTGCCCCATGAACTGATTCCGGCAACACCGGACGGCAAACGCGTCACAATGAATCTGCGGTCGGATGACACCTTTGTGGAAGACGCCGGCTGGCATGCGGCGGCGGCAAACTACGCGGCGTTTCTGGAAGCGCACGAAGGGCAGCGGGTACTGTTTCTTGAACTCGGCGTCGGTGCAAACACCCCGGTCATCATCAAGTATCCCTTCTGGGCGATGACCGCAGAAAACCCGAAGGCGGTTTACGCCTGTCTGAACTTTGGCGAGGCAATCTGCCCGAAACGAATCGAAGCGCAGTCGATCTGCATTGACGGCGACACCGGCACGGCGTTCACCGCACTGCTGGCGATGTGAAAACAATCAAAGAAAACACCGGACAGATTCCGTATGGAACCTGCCCGGTCGTTTTCATCGTGTTACAGTGCGGATGAGATCATCCGCCGGAATGCCGTGTTCCGGTTCACTCTTAAAAGCATCGCAGCACGTCAGCGCCGTCTTTCACGAATGCGACAAACTCGTCAATGTCCGCGTGGATCGTATGCCAGCCGGCATTATAGGCTTCCTTCGTTTTCGTCAGGATCCACTTGCCCGCCGGAAGATAGACCTGCTTTTCCGTCTGCCCTTTGTTTACAATCGGCGCAAACAGAATATCATCACCGAACAGATACTGCTCTCCGAGGGTGTAGCAAACCTCGTCGTCGGGATATTCGAAGAACATCGGACGCATAATCGGATATCCCTTTTCCGAAGCGATCTGCATCTGCTGTCCGATGTACGGGCGCAGCCGTTCGCGCAAAAGCACAAGGTCTTTCAGAATCCGGAAGTTCCGCTCCCCGAAGCTCCAGATCTCATTCGGGTCGCCGGTCGGCTCTTTCACGTCGCGCTTCTTTTCACCGTGACGTCTGCGGTTGCCATGCACACGCATCACGGGGCAGAACACACCATACTGGAACCAGCGAACGATCAGCTCACGGAAGTCCTCGCTTTCGGTATCCGCACCCCAGAAGCCGCCGATATCCGTATTCCACCACGGGATTCCGCACATCGCCATATGCAGTCCAGCCTTCACCTGTTCAGACAGGCTTTCAAAGGTGGACGGGATGTCACCGCTCCAGACAAGTGCGCCGAATTTCTGTGCGCCGAGATACGCCGCGCGAATCAGTGTAACCGGCACCTCACCGCGTTTTGCAAAACCCTCATATGCCATCTGTGCATAGTAATACGGATAGAGCAGACCAACCTCGTCTCCCCTGCCGATATGCAGCAACAGATTATCGAAATGCTCCGGATGGATTTCCGGCTCCGCTTCGTCGAACCACAAGCCGTCCACGCCGTTGTCAAGATAGTTTTCCTTGAGCCGGGAGAAAACAAATTCTCTGGTCTGCGGATTGGTTACGTCGATCTCCGCCTGCGGCCCGTAGAAGTTGAAGACGTTGTTCATGCCTTTGGCGGTACGGATCAGCAGGTTGTTATCCCGCAGGTACGCATAGTTTTCGGAATTGCCGTTCACGGTCGGCCAGACGGACACGACCAGCCTTGTGCCCATGCGGTGCAGCTCATCTGTCATGGCTTTGACGTCCGGCCAGTACTGCGGATCAAAACGATAATCGCCCTGCTCCGTCCAGTGAAAATAGTCGCTGATGATCACGGAAAGCGGAATCTTTTCTTCATGGTATCGCCGTGCGACCGCCAGCAGATCCTCCTGCGTTTCATAGCGCAGCCGCGACTGCCAGAAGCCCGTTGCCCAATGCGGCATCACCGGCGCATGCCCGGTCAGATCCGCCAGTGCTTCGCTGACCGCTTTCGGTTTGCCGGCAATGACCACAAAATCGATCTTGTGTGTGGCGCCGACGCTCCAGCGGGTACGGTTCTGCGCAAGCTCCACATTGCCGATCGCCGGGTTGTTCCAGATAAAGCCGTAGCCGCGGGAAGAATACACAAAAGGCACGGTGGTTTTCGCATTTACATGGCGCAGGTCGAACGCACAACCCTTCAGGTCGAATTTGCCGCAGGGGTCTTGCCCGAGGCCGTAAAAATGTTCGCCGTCATTGCCGCGGAACGTGATCATTGCCGACCACGCGCCGTCCCGGTGTTCATAGCGGCGATAGCCGTCATGGAACGCGAGATCGGGAAGTTCCTCCAGAATAACCGCGTCGTCCTTATAAAATGTAACTTTGCCGTTTTGCTCCAACTGCAGCTTGACGGCGCCGACCGTCATAAATACGCAGTAGTCGCGCTCCTCCACCGTGCAATCGGCCTGCTGCGGCTGCAGCGGACTGTCCATGTCGAACGCCCTGCAATCCGGAAATGCTTCAAACCGAATCGCATTTTTGTGACAGGGCGTGACCCGGACAAGCTCGTTGGCACGGGAAAACAGAATCTGCTGATTGGAAATGATGACATTCTTCATACGCGACCGCCTTTCAGATTGGTTTCTTTAATACTAGCACAGGTTCCGGCATTTTTCAATCCTGTTTTTCGAAGTCGGCGCTGACAGGCGTTTCCTTGCAGCGCAGAAAACAAAAGCAGCCCTGAAAAGGTGTCACTTCTTGTGGAGGAGACACCTTTTCAGGGCTGTTTGCTGCGATTCAGCGGCGAATCAGCATGGCTGTCAGCAGTTTCTGCAGCCGTTCAAGGATTTTGAACAGGACGTTCATCGCCTCGGAGAGACCGCTTTTCTTCACACAAAAGCGGAAGATCGGTCCGGTAAATGAAAAGTAGTCATATTCCGCATCGACATCGACCAGCGGTTCCTGTTCGTCAAACGATGCAGTCGGGCCGTTCAGGATGGTGAAGTCCATCCTGCGCTGTGCAGTCGGCGTTGCGGAACTTGTACCAAGCAGCGTGTATGTCACTGTCACATCCGTTTTGACGGCAGAAACTTTATGCAGCGTACCGCTGACCGCGAAGGTCGCTGTCTCGCCCGGATTCAGAACACGGTAAACATCGGCAAAATCAATGCCCGCATTGTTGGAAGAAATGTCGAGCACCAGCATTTTTGATGCGGAGTAGTTCTTGACCAGCAACGCCGTGTCCGCATCGGAAACGAAGCCTTCGGGCGAACGGTCGAACTTTGCAATCAGACCCGTGGACGCATTCGACGCCGCATGGAACTGCGGGAATGCCGGATCCTCATGCACGCTTTTCAGCGGATGCGCGGAAAAGGCCTGCCGGATGAACAGTGCGCGGGAAAATTCGTCAAACTCCTCCATGCCGTGATACAAACCGTCACACACCCAGGTGTTCTCGGGCAGATACGCTGTTGACAGATCGAGCTCCATGGAGGGCGAAACATGGTGATGCGCCGGATCACTGCAGGTCGTACCGCGCGGAACGTAGCCGTCATTGAAGCGCTTGCCGAACGGCGCTGCAACGGCGCCTGTTGCCCCGGAGACCGGAATGATGCCGTCAGAGTTGATGTCGGAGCCGCTCAGCGCCTTTGCGCCCGCACCGGCAATAATGGTAATCGTGACGCCGGCGTTCTGCGCACGCGTCAGGTTTTCGTGGTATTTTGCCATGATGGTTTCATGGTACGCCGTTGTGTCGGCGATCAGCTTCGCGTTTTTGACCGGGTCCAGCCGGGTAATCGCTTCATCGAACAGCTCCAGCGGAATGAAGTCCCACAGGCTCGGCCAGGTGCCCGCAATCTCCAGCAACTGCGGCATGATCGCTTTCACAATGTCATCCACCAGAAACTCCGGCGATGTATTCAGCAGCTGATGGAAATCCGTCTCCCAGCCAAAGCCGAATTCAATATATTCCAGCAGGCTGCGCTCATCCAGCGCCACGCGGTCCATCAGAACGTCATACGCCAGAAGCGCGCCGCCCATTGCCGGCACGAACACAGCGGCGTTTTCAACTTTTTCACCCGCTTCCTGCGGATAGAGGCTCAGATATGTCGCAATCACCTGTCCGCCGTAGGACTGACCCATCAGGTCGACCTTGTCAGCGCCGGTCGCCTCCAGCACGCTGTCGATCAACATTTTGAGCCGGTTGGCATTATCAATCGCGTGGCAGCGAAGATCAAAGCCGAGAAAATAGCACTGTTCCAGCGGAACGATCCCCTTCAGGTGCGTCAGCAGATCCATATCCGCCTCGTTTTCGATGTTGGGTGCGTGCGCGGATTCGGCAGTCGGCTCCAGCGTCGGCGTGATGTCGTATACGCTCTCGCCGTTTTCATCCGTCTTGAATTTTCCGAGATATTTGTCCAGATACGGCCGCAGCGTTTTCGCAAGAAATTCCGGGTGTTTGGCCTTCATCAATGCAAGGTCGGGCACCAGCCGGATCAGGTTCTGCAAAAGGTCATGAAGGATCTCGTCGGTATTCATGTACCAGATGACCTCGTCGTTTTCCCGCAATTTCAGCTGTGCGCCGCCGTAACCGCCGACGACTACGATCGGGTTGCCGTTGTAATCAACCTCCTGCGGTGTTTCGGCAAAGGCGACGATGCCGCACGAGAAAACGAGCAGCAGCGCCAGCAAAACAGCGACCGATTTTTTTACAAAGTTCATGGTTCTTCCTCCCATCTGTCTGCGGCGGCAATTCGTACCGCAGCAGCATACACGTTCAGCATATATCAGCAAAAAGCAGGCACCGTGTCTGCTTTTCGTATGGATACCTTTATGATACCCAAAAAGCGGTTGCTTGTCAACGAAAAGTACAAAACCTTTCGCGACGGTTTCGTTGTCGGCAATTGGTATCCGCCGGTCTGTCCTTGCAAAAGCCCTTGATTTTCACTGCGGAAACTGGTATGATACTGGCAGAAGTAAAACAACGGGAGGAACAGACGATGGCATTTCAATGGGTCTATATCGGTAGCGGCCACATCGCCGAGAAAACCGCCGCAGACGTCACGCGCGGCGAGCACAGAATCGCTGCCGTCTTCGGCAGAAATAAGGAAACTGCAGCCGCACTCGCAAAGAAATACGGCGCAGCAGTCTATGATACGGCGGAAGAAGCCATCCGCCACCCGGGTGCTGACGCGGTCTACATTGCCACGCCGCACACATCGCATGTGGCATACGCCCGCCTTGCCATGGACTGCGGCAAGCCGGTGCTTTGCGAAAAGCCGGTCGGCGTCAGCGAAGCAGAGGTGGAAACCCTGCTGCAGTGTGCAAAAGCGCATCAGGTGTATTTTGCCGAAGCGATGTGGACGTGGTTTTCCGACGTGGCGCAAACCGTGAAGCAGTGGGCACAGAGCGGCAAAATCGGCGAGGTCACAAGCGCCGAACTGTATTATTACTTTCCCGGTCTCATGAAGCCGCGCACCTCGCGCGTGCGCGACCCGCAAACCGCCGGCGGCGCCCTGCTCGACGTGGGAATCTATCCCATCACCTACTGCTACAACCTGTTCGGGATACCGGACAGCATCCACTGCGAAGGCACCGTCAAAGACGGCATTGACATTGAAGAACACATCACCCTTCGCTACGGGGAGATAACCTGCCGGCTGCATGTCGGACTCAACAATCTGCGTGAAAGCTGCCGGATTGAAGGCACCAATGGCACCATCACGCTGCCGCTGTTTCATGCGGCAGACAAAGCGACCTGCAAAACCACAGACGGTGAAAAGCTGGTCTTTCGCGGCAAAACGGATTATCTGACGCAGTTCGATCACGTCGCCGCTGACATCCGTGCCAAGCGTACACAGTCAGCGCTCGTGCCGCAGGAAGCGACGCTGCAGTGTATGCGCATCATGGATATCTGCCGCGCGCAGATGGGGCTGCGGTACCCGTTTGAAAAGCCATGAAAAACGACAGCAAGGACAAAACTACGGCAAAAGCTGCCGTAGTTTTTTTACGTTTAAACTTCCCGCTTCAATCCATCACGGGTGAAGCAGCTGCAGAATTTTTTGAAAGACAACATAGATGCCATAGAGGAAACCGCTGGTGATTGCGCCGTATCCCGGCAGCGTAACATCATTGTCTGCCGGTCCTTTATCCACCATCAGCCCGGTCAGGATCAGATCCAGCGCTTTGCGTGTGAAGATGTTGTTCACACCTTTCAGGCCCAGACGGGCAATGATTTTCGCGCTCAGCAGCGCGCGCACAACAGGACTTTCCTGCGCCGCCTTTGCCGCGAACAGCGCATATGCCGCATCAAGGAAGAGCTTTCCTTCGGGGCTGCTGCCGCCAAAGTTTTCGTCGCCGCGTGTCATCGCCGCCCAGAACGCGGTAATCAGATCGCCAACGGTCTCATAATCACTTTCCGGCAGCGTATAGCCGAGTGCTTTGGCTTTCGCTTCCACGGTCTCCCCTTCCCCGTACAGCGGAATCAGCACATCGGGAAGAATCCGGCGGATCGCCTTTGCGCCGACGGAATCCGGTTCGAGGCCAAGCATATCAATCAGGTTTTCCAGATCCACGAAACGTCCGATATAATCGCCGACAAGAGAATCCTCCACGCAGCCATAGGCGTAGCGCACGGGATCGTTGACGATCATCTCCCTCTGTTCGGCACTGTAACCCTGTGGAATCAGCGCTTCGTCAAGCTTGTCGATCGTGCGGCTTTCCAACCGGATCTCCTTGTCTGTCAGGGTGACATCACGATAGGTCAGCGGATAGGTTGCGAGCGACGCCGTTGTCACATCGTAAATCGTATGAATGCCTTTATAGGCTGCAATGTCACCCAAATGCAGATGCCCCGTAAAGGTCAGGCGGATGTCATACTTATCGAACAGGCGGCAAACCTGTTTGTAATTATCAAGAATATAAAAGCCGTCAATGGTCTGTTCCAGCGTCAGGTGCTCCATCAGATGATGGTGCATCATGGCAATCAGATTCTTGCCGTCGGCTTTCGCCTGCTTCGCCTGTGCTTCAATCCATGCCAACTGCGCATCCGTAATGACGCCGCCGCCATCCGGTTTATTGGAATTGATTGCGAGCAAGCGATAGGTATCGTTCAGATCTGCCGTATAAGAGGATGTCGCTTCGTCCACCGCAATCGCTTCCTCATAACCGAAACGACTGTAGTTTCTGCGAAAACGCAGGTGATCATTCGGATCGTTGTTCATATCAATGTCGTGATTGCCGGGGACCACATAGATCTGTTTGCCCGTCTGCGCTTCAAAATCAGCAAGCAATTCCGTAAAAGGAACCACTTCTGTATCGACGTTGAAATTCGTCATATCGCCGGACAGCAGAACGCAATCCACGTCAGACGCCGCCGCATCCTGTAAAAAACGTGTGAAGATCGCCGGTGCAAGCGACGTCATCTGCCCAAGGTCATCACGCGGGCGGAAGAAGCCGTCGGGCGCCACATCTTCCGGCGTTTTCCAGTGGACGTCGGATGTAACGAACATATGCAGATCGTCGGACGCAGCCGATGCGCAAATCGGAAACGTCGTTAAGCACAGCAAAACAGCCAACAGCAAACAAACGGTTTTTTGCATAAAGATCGGCTCCTTTCGGCACAGGGTGATTACTTTGTTCTGATTTTAATTATTATATTACAAAAAAATGAAAATCACAAGACTTTTTTTATAAATAATTCATGAAAAAAGCACATTTGTGTAACAAAGCATTCCTGTTCCGTACCGAAACACAACATTCGGCCCAATCACCGCTCACCGCAGCTTCAGACGAAACAATCCGTGATGATTGCAATAGGCATACAGACTGCTCACATGATCGACCCTGAATCTTGCCGCAGCATTTTCCTGGGGATACAGCTTCACAAATTGCGCGCCCCGATCGGACACTGCCGCAAGAAACGAAATATAGTGTGTTTTCGTCATCGGATGCGCAACCGTCACATAGTATTCGTCTTCCGAAATCTCCACGTGAATGTCATGCGCTGCATCCGGATCTTCCGCAATCAGCGGCGGCAGTGTCACGCCGCAGCAGCTGATCACAGCGGCGCCGACCGACCGGATCACGTTTCCGCAAACCGGACAGACATAAAACTCTCCTTTTTTCATATCGCAGGCGCGGTTTTTATTCTGAATGTCCGCCCCGGACAACAGCTCAATCAATGATATGCCGAGCACACTTGCCAAGGGTTCAAGCAAGCTGATGTCGGGAAATCCCTGCCCCGTTTCCCATTTGCTTACCGCCTTGCCGCTGACAAACAGTTTTTCTGCCAGGTCTTCCTGCGTCATTTTCCGCGCTTCCCGCAGTTTGCGAATCACCGCGCCGGTAACATAATTATCCATGCAGAATGCCTCCTTTCGTAACGAGCATAGCACAAACTAGCCGCGAACACAACCCACGCAGCGTGGAGTTTGTGATATTATGCAGTGTTCAAACGACGGAAACGGTCATCCGACACTTAAAAACGACTAGTTTTGGAATGGAATTTTTATGAACATTTCCAATTGACGACACTATTAAAAAAAGATATAATAAAATCGATTTATTATAGAAAGGAGACCCTACTATGAAACGAACAAAAATCACATGCAGACGCACGTTGTCTGTGCTGATGACGCTGCTGATGCTCATGACGGCCTGGGTGTTCGTTGCGCCGACAGCAAGCGCGGCTGTCACACAGGCGAGCGATCTTCCGACGTTCACGTTCTATGTGCCGGAGACAATCTATCTGGATCCGGCCGACAACAAGACGTTCAAGTATTACGTTGACCGTGCGCAGTCGGTGAACGGTTCACTGACCGCGTCGAACGGCGACACCTCCGCGTGGTACTACTTCAAATGTGATACTGCGACTGCGGTCACAAGCCTGACCTGCGGGTGCGCCAGTCCGTCGCTTTCCAAGACGTCTTCCACCAACGGTGAGCTGAAAGGTGTGATCAGCGCCGGTGCGCTGTCCAGCGCGATCAGCATGAATAGCGTCGCATTGGTGCCTTGGACCGTCACATTTACAACTGCCAACGGCACCTTCACCGCCACAGCTTATTCTGCAGCATATGCCCCGAACCGCAACGTCACGGCGAACGGCGTGGCCGGATACAGCGGCAATAATAATGTCAAGTCTTACGCCTCCAGTTTGATTTACATTCAGGGCGCGCAATCAACGACCACGGCAACAATGGTTGCGCTGGATGGATTCCAAGGTTCCGACGTTTATAACTATCAAAAAATCGACAAAAACGGTTTGATGCTCGATCCCCTGGTGAACGGTGTCGGTGTTCCCGATGATAACAATCCGAAGGGGTACAGCCAGAGCGATTCACCCTTTACAAGTGCTACAAAATCCTTCGGCGGCTGTGCTTGTGTCTCGGATAAGAATTACGGCAACAACTCCGACTGGACCGGTCATATTGCCTGCAACAAAACGCCGGCCGAAGTGATAGTCGATACTTCAAGATACTCAAATACCAATCAGCTTCCGAATCTGAAACTCGGGTATTTGGTCACAGACTATGAAGGCTCCAACGCAAGACGGCACTCCTATGTTTCCGATTGCACAAGCAAGGTGTCGAATCCCAATGATCTTGGCTCGGCAACCTTCGTTGTTGACTCAACCGATATTTTGAAGCACTCCTATTGGAGAAGCGACAGCAAAATGAAAAAAATATATGGTACTGACCAAAACACCTACGGTACCGTACTGTGGGAAAGCAGCGGCGCATCCGCCCCGTCGATCAGCAATGACGCACCGGGCGGCAACATTGACGGCAGCACCGATGACGTCGGCAAAAAGTATCTGGCACCGATCAGCTATTCGGTCTCCGGTTCCGGCGCTACCACGATCCGTTATTTCCGCGGCTGCGCCTCGGGCAACAAGAGCAGTTCCTACTCCATGTCCTGCTCAATGGTACTGCTGAAGGTCACGACCGTCAATAAGGCTGACCTGCGTACGCTGATCAACAACTGCGTCGGTACCTACATCAATCCGTATTATACTGGTTCCCGCTGGAACACTTACAGCACCGCGCTGCAGAACGCTTACTCCGTTCTTGGTAATCCGGCTGCCACGCAGTCGCAGATTGACACGGCAAAGAACAACCTGCAGTCTGCCGCAAACAACCTGCGGTTTGCGATCCCCCTGACGCTGGATCAGGATTCCACGGCGCCGCTTGCGGCCGGCGGCGAGGTCTGGTTCTCCTTTACGCCGTCCACCACCAAAAGCTACATTTTCTTCACCCATGCCGACTATGATACG
>CACYCR010000152.1 GCA_902772935.1 Oscillospiraceae bacterium | reverse complement strand
GCGGAATAATCGTCTTCTCTGTCGCACAACGGGCAGTGTCCTGCCGCGTCCAGTTCTGTGCCGCATCTATCGCAATGATTAGCCATTCCTTCTCCTCCTGTTTCCTGTTTTATCACCGTGCTTTACACTAACTTAATTGAATAATCAAACAGAGAGTACCAGTTGTGCATATAGTAATTTCTGCAGCGGAACGTCACCGTTGACTGGGTAACCTCCATGATGAAGCCGAGGCCGTTGATTGCATAATCCGTCGGCCAGTTCGGCATCAGATACGACGGCAGATTCAGGTAATGCACGCCGTGGTCACGCTTATACGTCGGGGTATCTGGATTGTTGGAAAGGCCTTTGTGGAAGTGGCCGGTGATGCAAAAGACGTTTTCGTGCTTTTGCAGCGTTTCTTTGATCTTCGTGTTCCATGGCTCTTCGGTTCCGCCGTCGGGATAATAGTTTTCCTCGCCGTGAATGCCGGAAAGCGGCACGTGCATCAGTACGAAGACCGGCTTACCCTGATCGGCGTAGGCATCGAGTGCATCATTGAGGAACGCGAGCGCGGCGTCGCTGTATTCGGGATGATCCCAGTTGTCCGCGCTCTCATCGTTGAGACAGATGAAATGATATCCGTTGACTTCCAGCGTGTAATACCCGGTTTCGATGCCGTAATCGAGATATTCATTGCAAAGACCGATGAAGTCCTGCAGCGCCTCCGGATTCATCCGGCCGCCTTCGGCATCTTTTGCGTGACCGATGTCATGGTTGCCGGAGATGATGAGCTTTTTGGTCTGGGCGGGAACCTCGGCTGTCGTGATCTCAAAAAAGCGTTTCACGGTCGCATAGTCACCGTAATTGGTCAGGTCGCCGAGAACAGCAACCGCGTCCGGGGAAAACGCGTTCATATCCTGATAGCAGTTTCGGAGCGCAGCTTGTCCGAGCGGCAGACGACGGTCAATGTGCACATCGGAAACAATAGCAACTTTCAGCGTCAGCACGTCATCGGTCTTCGGATTGCGTCCGCCGGAAAACGGGATAAACGCCAGAATCACAGAGAGTACAGACGCAAAAAAGCGGCGCAGAATCAATAATACTTTGTCCATAAAAATGCTTCCTTTCAGATAAATCTATAAAATATAGTATCATATCACTCACGGAAAATCATTTCTATTTTATGAACAGAATATGAAGATTTTGCACAAATTAAATTTTTCTCTTTGGTGCGTACGCCGCACAGTCACGGATCGCAAAGGCCGAAAAGCCGCATGACACCGGGATCATCTGCGCTCCGATTTGCGCCGCAGCCGGATCGACCGCCGCAGAAACACGCCGCGCAGCGCTTCCTTGTTCAGCGGGAACAGCGGATAAAGATACGTGTAACCGCCCAGCGTTTTTGTGAAGCAGAACACCAGAAGCACCAGCAGCATCCCGGCCGCGTAGCCCCAAAAATCAAACAACGCTGTCAGAGTGAGAATCAACATGCGGGAATACTTGATCGAAAAACCGAGTTCAAAGCTTGGCTGCGCAAAGTTTGCAATTGCTGTGAACGCCATGAACAGCACGACCTCCGGCACAAAGATGCCGGATCGCACGCCGAAATCACCGAGAACCAGCGCACCGATCACGGAAAATGAGGTGCTCAGGGCATTCGGCGTATTCAGAGACGCCAGACGCAGACAGTCGATCATGAACTCCGTAACAATCAACTGAAAATAGATCGGTACGCCGTTCGGCTCCCCAACAAAAATGAACTGCATCCACTCCGGCATTGCGCTTTGATGCAGCAGCAAGACGTACCACGTCGGGGTAAACAGAAATGAGACAGTAAACACGAGGATACGAATGCAGCGCAGAAATGAGCCGATCAGCGGCGGAAAGTAATAATCGTTGATATCCTGCGCAAAATCAAATGCACCTGTCGGCAAGATCATCGCCGAGGGGGAACCGTCCACCAGTACGATGATGTTTCCCTCGTAGATGCAGGCGGCCGCTGTGTCAGGCCGTTCGGTATATCGAAAGCGCGGAAACGGATTCCACGGCTGCGAGGGCACCAGACATTCCCGCAGCGATTCCTGACACATCGGCAGCGCCGAAACGTCAATCGCGGACAGCCGTTTTTCCAGCGTCGCAAGTTGTTTTGCATTCACGGCGTCCGCCAGATAACAGACCACAACGTCTGTCTTTGATCGGTTGCCGATCTGAAAAAGCTGCATCGTCAGCTGCGGATTGCGGATGCGGCGGCGAATCAGCGCGGTGTTGAAAATCACAGTCTCCACAAAACCGTCATGCGCACCGCGCAACAGGCGGTCGGACTCCGGCTCTTCGATGCTACGCGCCGGATATGTCCGCGGATCAATGACAATCGCCTTGTCGTACCCTTCCAGAACCATACCGATTGCCCCGGACAGCACGAAGGTCGCAAACCGATCCAGATCCGCTTCGGTATTCGCCTCAATATACGTGATAAACAGATCGGAGAAATCATCCGCCGTCTTTGCCTGT
>CACYCR010000151.1 GCA_902772935.1 Oscillospiraceae bacterium | reverse complement strand
TGCTCTATGGTTCGCAGATGCAGACCATGATGCCAAAGCTGCACAGCACAAACTTTCCCGGCATGGAGCTGATTCGTCCGCTGTATATGGTGCGGGAAAGTGACATCAAGGCGTGGGCCAGATACAACGATCTGCAGTTTTTACAGTGTGCCTGCCGCTTTGAGGAGCAGTGCGCAAAAGAGAATGCGTCCAAAGAGCAAACTTCAAAGCGAAAAGAAATGAAGGCGCTGATTGCATCCTTCCGGAGCATCAACGCCAACATTGAAATGAATATTTTCCGCAGTGTTGAAAATGTCAATTTGGAAACGGTGATCGGATATCACAAGGGGGACAAGCGGTATCATTTTCTGGATGATTATGACGCCGAAGGCCCGTCCATGTAACCGCCGTAGCTGATGATATAATCGCAGAATTCCTGAATCTTCGGCTGAATAAAGCTCAGAAACTCCTGTATAGTACAGGGGTTTTCTTCTTTTCCCCACCATTTGATCAGACCGACAATGGCGCCGGCATAATAATTGGAGATCAGGGGAATCTGACTGCTGATCTCCTTGAGCTCCGCACGGGCATACAGACGCTCTTCAATATAGTTCGCGACCGCATTGGACAAGATATCGTTGAATGAGGAGGCATACTTGTCGGAGCTGACGGAGAAGAACAGTTCTTTGTTGCGGTCCACAAACAACAGCACGTTGGAGATCATGCGGTTGATGTGACGCTTGAGGCCTTCCGGAGAACGGATGACCTCGGCTTTTCCGAAGGAAAGCTCCGCAATCTTTGCGCGGAAACAGCTGTCCAGAAAATCATACTTGTCAACGAAGTGTTTATAGAAGGTCGCGCGATGCACATTGGCCTCGTCACAGATTTCCAGCACCGTCAGGTCGGCAAAGCTGCGTTCTTTGAGCAGCCGCAGCAGCGCATCACTGAGCATGGTGTAGGTTTTTTTGACTCTGACATCCATTTTTTTCATACAGATTCCCCTTACTGCATTTCGTCATTTTCCAGCAGGATGGCTTTGACCTCATCCCGAAGCTCTTTTAGTTTTTCGATCCGCTTGCCTGTCGTTTTGCCGATAAAGGAGTTGTTACGCAAAAAGCGGCTGCCATTGGGTTTCTTTGTCCGACGTTCCTTGACGGCGTTGGACTTGGTGGAACCGCCGAGTTCGAACTGTGTCAGAAGATCCTGTACCTGTTCGAGTCCGTTTGTGAAAAAGTCGTTGATCTTGTCTCCGCGGGTCTCCATGGATTGCTGCAGTTCCACGTAGGAATCGCTGATCGCCGTTTTGAAGGCGGAAAGCGTGCCGGAAAGCGTCTCCGTCAGATACTTCAGTTTGTCCTGCAGTTTGCGCAGGTCGGACGCCTTGCGCACGGAATTTCCGACGTCGAGCAGGAACACGACCATGATTGCGCTGACAATGTAGATCAGGTATTCACCGGGGATGCGGTGCAAAAGCTTGTCGACATGCGGATGAATAACCAGCACGAAGCCGAGCGAAGCGACACCCCAGTACATTGTATGTTTCAGGCAGATGCGGCCCTGGAAGTTCATGAATTCATAGGTGTAATCCCACCAGCGTGCATGGAAGAGCTTTTCCATCAGCACACTTGTAAACAATTCGACTGCGTCACACAGCAGCATGCCGAGCAGGAACACCAAAAGCGGATTGCCACGGAAATTATTGTAAAGACAAACCGTCATGACCATGGTCGCGGCACCGTAGATCGGACACATCGGGCCGGTCAGAAAGCCGCTGTTGATCAATCGTTTTTCGCCGATGGACCGGTAGGTACTTTCCAGCGCCCAGCCCGCGGCACTGTAAAAGAAGTATTCCAGAATATAGAATAAAACTGTCTGCATGATTACATCGACTCCAAATCCCGTTTGAATTTTTCCTTGTACTTTTTGCTCAGGGAAAAGATCAGTTCGCGCGTCGCACAATATTTGTCAGAGAGACTGACAACGAAGCCTTCGCGGCTGTTCGGCAAACGCAGTGTCAGCGGCCACATGTGGCGGCGGATGATAAACTCTTCTTTCTTTGTGAGTGAAGGATACAGCTCCTTCGCGTTGAGCGCTGCATAATTCGGATGCTTGTAGCCGTGCAGCTTGTGCCAGCGTCCGGTTTCACCGTCGCGCCAGTCATAATAGAACAGATCGTGCATGGTTGCTGCGCGCGCAGCCGCGTCAGCGTCCAGGCCGAGCCGCTGACAGATGCGGTAGGACAAATATGCCACAGACGTGATGTGCTGCAGACGGTTGATTTCCAGATGCTGCTCATACTGTTCGAGCGATTGCACTTCGTCGCTGAAATAAAGCGGGCCGACAACGTCGAAAAAACCGTGGGAGTTTTCGGGCGTCAGCTTATATGCGGTACAGTAGTCACGATAAATGTCGTTCAAAACGGTCTCTCCTTTTTCAGATCAAGTGTTAATGGTTCCGCTTTGAAAGCGGTCCAGTAAAAAGTGCGCAACAGCGTCTTCGTCATTGCTGCCGATGACGCCGGTCGCGATGGCTTTCAGTTCATCGCAGGCATTTGCAACGGCGTAGGATTCGTCCGCCGCCGCAAAAAGCGGAATGTCGTTCATATTGTCACCGAACGCGACGATCTTATCCGCGCCGAGCAGCTTCTTAACCTCCAGTGCGCCGCTCGCCTTGCTGACGCCGGCGGGCATGCCTTCAAGAAAGTAGCAGCCCGTATAGTTGTCGGGATAAAAGTTGACGTTGACGCCGGGCAGGACGCTGACTTCCCGATAGATGTCTTCGATTTCTTCTTTCTTGTCCAGCGTGACGATGTAGATGAAGTCTTCACCGCGGTCAAAGCCGTAGTGTTCGACCTGTGTGAAGCCTTTGTTAAAAAAGTTGTCGCGCTGTGCGACGTATTCCTCCTGCGGGGCATTTACCAGAAATTTGTATTCCACGCGAATGCGGCTGTCTTTTTCAAAGTATAGCATCGGGTTTTTCCCGTAGCGGGCAAAGATCTCTTCGCACTGTCGGCCGATGGAGATCGGCATGGCGTGATGCCGAATGGTTTTTGTGTGCTTTGCGTCATAGATGCAAACGCCGTTCATCAGGACCAGCGGACTGCGCAGATCGACGCCGCGAAACAGCGGAATGACTGTTGCATACGTGCGTGCGGTCGAAATCGTAAATAAGACGCCTTGTGCGGAAAGCGCATTGATCGTTTCCCTTGCAAAGGGACTGACAGTGGCGTCGGAGCGCAGAAAGGTTCCGTCAAGATCGGTCAGATATAAGGTTTTCATGCTGTCATCCTGTCGTAGATTTAATAAACACAGTATATCACTTTGTATATAAAAAGGCAACCAAAGCCTTACAAATTCAAAAATTGTTCGAAAATTTGCAACATCCGTCATGAAGTTCTTTCCATGCGCGCGGAATTTCCGAAAAAGTATTGAAAATTCGTGAGAAAACAGGTATAATAACTTCATATTATCTTTGCAGACATTTTTACGGTGATGTTTGCGTATTGTTTAAAGGGGAAAGATATGTTAGGAAAATTCGTCAAGGTCCGTGTGACCTTCCCGATGCACGCCTACAACAAACGTTTTGGTTACCGTTATAAGCTCAACTA
Source organism: Oscillospiraceae bacterium (assembly GCA_902772935.1). GTDB lineage: Bacteria > Bacillota > Clostridia > Oscillospirales > Acutalibacteraceae > UBA6857. The sequence continues at coordinate 511 of CACYCR010000151.1, read as the reverse complement.
TGGGATTGTCGAAGGCGGAAACGCGCCGAAGAATACGATCCGCGGCGCTTATATCATGGGAATCAATCATCCCGTCCGTAACTTTGACGGACGTGTGATTGCGATTGTCCGGCGGAAGAACGGAAAAGGCGTTGTATGGGTTGTTGCACCGAAAAGCACAAGATTCATCAACAATGAGATCAAAGAAGCGATCCGCTTTGCGGAACAGGAAGAAACCTACACCTTGGAATGTTTTTATGAAAGCTCCTGCGGCGCCGTGGTTTTTCACGGGACCGAATCCGGCAAAAAAGAGTTTTTGCTGATCCGCAACCGCCGCAGCGCACACTGGGGCTTCCCGAAGGGCCATGTGGAACCGGGTGAGACATACCGGCAGACAGCGATCCGCGAAGTGCGGGAAGAGACCGGCATGGATATCGACCTGCTGCCCGGCTTTGAAAAGCGTTCGGACTACACCATTCAGGGTCGCATCGAAAAATCGGTGACCATTTTCCTTGGGGAAACCAAGCAACAG
>CACYCR010000150.1 GCA_902772935.1 Oscillospiraceae bacterium | reverse complement strand
CGCTTGCGGGCGCCATTCTCGGGCCGATCTCCACCTGCGTATTCAAAATGACAAACACCGCGGTCGGCGCCGGTATGGGTACCTCCGGCCTTGTCGGACAGTTTGGCGCGTTCTCCGCGATGCATGAGACCTTCGGCGCGGGCAAAACCATCGGTCTGATTGTTCTGATGCACATCGTTGCGCCGGCAATTTTGTCCCTGGCGTTCCATCTGCTTTTCAAAAAGATCGGCTTTGTAAAGGACGAAGATCTGAAGCTGCAGTCGCTTGGTGAGACTGCCAAAAAGGAGACGGCCAAATGAACGTCTATGATTTTGATGAAACCATTTACGACGGCGAAAGCTCAATTGAATTCATCCTCGCCTACGTGAAACAGGATCCAAAGATCATCCGCTTTTTCCCGGCCGTTGCAAAGATCATGCTGCAATACAATCGCGGCAAAATCACTTTTGACGATTTTTCAAAAAAATATGCGCCGACACTCGCCGCTTATTTTGCCAAAAACGCCGTCTCCCTGGAGGTACTGGTTCCCGCATTCTGGGACAAGCGGATGCACAAGATCAAGCCGTTTTACAAAACGCTGCAAAAAGAGGATGACGTCATTCTGACCGCCTCCCCTTCCTTCATGATGCGCGACGTCTGCAACCGGCTCGGTGTCAAGCACCTCATCGCTACGGAGTTCAACCTCAAAACCGGCGTTGTAGAATCCGCCTGCTTCCGGGAAAACAAGATCAACTGTTTTCGTGCAGTCTTCCCGGATGCCGAGATTGATGATTTTTATACCGATTCTGTCAACGACAGTTGTCTGTTCCCGTTGGCAAAACGCGCTTTCATGGTCAAGGGCAACAAAATCACGCAGGTCAAATAAGCCGTTACGGCAAATATAAAAAGCGACGGGATACGAATTGGGTTCCCATCGCTTTTGTTTTGCGTCAAAAAAGCCGGACTGCAGTTGCAATCCGGCATTTTCATCATGCGAGCATGCCGCTCTTGAGTGCCGACCGAATCAGGCCCATAATGAGGTCAATCAGTTTCAGAAACACTGTGTTGCTAAGGATATCTCCCATTTCGCGCGCCTCCTTCTCCAAGCAAGTCTTTGGTCTTTAATTGTTTAATATTGTACCACAAATTTTTATGTGTTTTGTGAATAAGATAAAAACAATTTTTGAAAGCCCCTTAAATAAGCCGCAGGGTGCAGCGTTGATTCTGCACCCTGCTTTTTTCTTCAGTGATGCGCTCCGTCAGGGCGTATATGCAAGCTTGTCACGATGCGTCGCATACATATCATAGCAGCAGACGTACTTCACGTGGAACAGCCGATACAGCAGGTTCAGACCTGTAATATACAGGCCGCCGAGGAATGAGTGGCAGATATGCGTGCAGCGTTCCTTGTACTCGGAATGATACTGAACACTGTCGGAAAGCTGCAGCGTGATCGCGGTATTGAACTCACCGATGGTTGCCTCGTGAACCTTCGCCTGGGAATCATCATCCGGCCAGGTGGCGGAGATGACATACCCGGTACTGGAATAAGCGACGACCAGATGGCATTTGCCGTCCTTGTCGGTTTCGCCGTACGGCTTTTCACCATCCGCAAGAACCTGCGCATTATTGGTGTTGCCGTCAATCTTCACGGAAATCTGAACAATCGCACCTGCAACGGGGATGTTATCCTTGTCAACAACAACAACATCCACCGGATAACGCTTCAGGCGCTGATGATAGACCGCATAAATGTCAATGCTCTCCGAAGCATCTTCGTCGAACTTCATGCAATCTGCCTTGAAGGTTTCACCTGTCTTGTTGACGTGGGCATAGGCGGTTTCCCATTCGCCGGTAAATTCATAAACGAATTCCAGCGGCTTGTCATTGCGGACAAGATTCGCGGGCGCACCTTCGATCTTATCGCCGTAAGGAACCTCAATATCGCGCAGGTAATTGCCTTCTGCATCCTTGAGAATCTCGCCGCTGTCATAATAATCATGCAGCGTGACCTTATAGATCTTCGGCACTTCCACATAAATCGCGTCAACAGTGATGTCCTTTGTGACCGGCTCAGCGGCATTCTGCGACCAACCTTTATATGACTTCTGGCTGACCATTTCTTCCGTACCGTCCGGGTGACCGATGATCTGAACATCCAGCGTCTTCAGGTAATGCTTGTTGTACGGGATGTCGGGGACTTCGCTTTTGTCTGGCAGCGTGTTCGAATCTTCGATCCGTTCGCCGTCTGCGACCTGAATGGTTTTCAACTCAACTTGCTCATATTTCTCATTCATGATGCGGAACGTGACCGTATGCATTTCACCTTCCGCGACCGCCGCGGGTACAGCGAGCGCCCATGTCATTGCAGCCAGGACAACTGCCAGAAAAACGGCAAGCGTCTTTTTTCCAAGGTGGATTTTGTGTTTCATAAAACAGCCTCCTTTAGCTTTTCTGCATCTGCGTCGGCAGCATCGCTTCCGGCAGACAATCAGCCTATAGTACAATTTAATGATAAACCATTCCCCCAAAAAAGTCAATCATTTTTTTCGCCGTGCAATTAGAAAAAGCGGCGGGAAAACTGTTGATTTTGCCGAAAACACCAAAACACAGACCGTACGCCAAATGGCGGACAGCCTGTGTTTTTTATGCAGTCAACGGCCGGTGACCGGCCTGTTTGTATGAAGCGAAATCAGGCGCCGAACATCCGGCGAATCGCTTTGAAAATCAGCTGAAAGTGTCCGCGGATCCCGGTGGCGGAAAACGAGACCTGATCAATGCCTTCGTGCAGAACCACCGGCGCCGTCTGTGTGCCGAGACCGAGTTCATACAGCTTCTGCAGCGTCACTTCCGCAATCTTCACGTTGCCCTTTGCGCTCGGATGAATGGAATCCGCCGCAATGTAACTCATGTCACTGCCGAACGCGGCCGCAACATCAACGATCGCATATGCGCCCGGATGTGCGTCAAGGTACGACCGGATGGTTCCGTTGATCCGGTTTGTCGCCTGCTGATACGCTTTACGGACGAGGAAATTGCCGGGATTATACAGCGTCTGCATCAAAATCTGCACGTCCGGATTCAGCGCAAGAATCCGCTCAATGATCTTTTCAAAATTTGCACGGTAGGTTGCACCGATCGTGTTGAAGCGCTTATACTGCCCGAAGGTACCTTCCAGCACCAGCATCGGCAGATTGGACGTCAGAAAGTCATTGCCGCCGATCGAAATACTGATGATGTCCGCAGCACCGACCGCTTCACTGACCGAACTTCTCTGCAGCTTATCCAGCAGATTCTCTGACCGGTCGCCGTTATGCGCAAGATTTGTGAACTGATACCCGTTCGTGTCCGCGACGATCCGTCCAAAGCAGGCATCATCGTGATTGAGTACACCGGCGCCCCAGCCGATGGAGTCACCGAGCACAACATAGTTTTTCTGCGCGCCTTGCGCCGTACCCATAAATGCGGCCATAGAAAAGAGCAGCAACACAGCGAGAAAAACAGCAAAAGATTTTTGAAGATGTTTCACAAAGCAGCACCCCTTTTGCACTTTAGTTCCATAAAGATTGTAACACTGCCGTCACAAAAAATCAACACTTTTTCAAAAGTTTGTCGGATATTTTTCTTTGCAATCGCCTTTTCCCCTGCCGTTTTTTCATCAATGGCAAACAAAAAAAAATATTTTCTCAAAACACTTGATTTTTTAATTCAACTTCTGTATAATAGCAAAGCACACACGGAGAGTTGTCCGAGCTGGTCGAAGGAGCACGACTGGAAATCGTGTAAACCGTCAACGCGGTTTCGAGGGTTCGAATCCCT
>CACYCR010000149.1 GCA_902772935.1 Oscillospiraceae bacterium | reverse complement strand
GGATGTGGCGGAATTGGCAGACGCGCTAGATTCAGGTTCTAGTGGTAGCAATACTGTGTGGGTTCAAGTCCCGTCATCCGCACCAGGTCGAGTGTTCATTACGGCTTTCGTATGAACACTCGATTTTTTTAAGGCACGTTCATTGAACGCTTTATTCGGCATGCAGGTTATCATTTGGGAGGATACATATGAAAAACAGACTCATCATCAGCATATTAACCGTTTGTTTTCTTTTATCTCCGTTTTGCGTTTTTGCACAATCTGCAGAGTCGGATCCGGGCGCCGCTGCCAATTCACTGTATGCTATCGGTGAAATCGCCGACGAGGCACGGGTGACTTTTGACTATGAGATTGATGCGCAGAAAACGCCGGACGGTCTTCCGCAAGTCAGCTGCCGCGCGGTCTATCTCGCGGACCCGGTGAGCGGCAAGGTGTTTTTTGAAAAGAACGCGCATCAAAAAATGTATCCGGCCAGCACCACAAAGCTGCTCACAGCGCTGATCGTTCTTGAGAACTGCAGCATGGATGAAACAGCAGTCGTATCACAAAATGCGGTGCGCGCGGTGCCTGCGGGATATGTGACTGCCAATCTGCGGCCGGGAGAAAGCTTCAGCATTTATACGCTGCTGCAGGCACTTCTGATCCCGAGTGCGAACGAGGCAGCTTTCGTTTTGGCGGAACACGTCAGCGGGAGTACGGAAGCATTTGCCGAACGCTGCAATCAACGGGCCGAAGAACTCGGCTGTGAAATGCTGCATTTCGTGAACCCGAACGGTATTCATGATGAGAATCATTATTGCAGTGCATATGATCTGTATCTGATTGCAAAGGAATGCCGGAAGTTCAAGGTATTCAATGAGATCGTGAAAACAAAGAGCTTTACGGTACCGGCGACCGCGATTTATCCCGCAAGTGACAGGACGTACCAGAACACGAACAAACTGCTGTTCCCGTCGTCTGTGGAGTACTACGCAGCCTGTACGGGCATGAAAACCGGGTATACGCCGGCGGCGGGAGAGTGCCTGGTCGGCAGCAGTACGGACAATAAGCTGAATCTGATCAGCGTTGTTCTGGGCGGAACGGTCAGGGACGGCGTCAGTGAACGCTTTTCCGACACAACGAAACTGTTCACGTTTGTTTATGACAATTATGTGTACCGTAAGATTGCAGACAAAACTGTCAGTGTTGCGCAAATTGATGTTTCCAAAGCAACAAAGAAAACCAAAAACCTCGATGTGGTGATTCAGACCAATATCGCAACGGTTGTACCGAAGAATATCACGAAAAACAACGTTCCGGTCAAGATCGATCTGCCCGAGAAGCTCAAGGCGCCGATTCAGGAAAACCAGGTTTTGGGTACAGTGACCTACAGCGCAGACGGTCTTGTCTACACCACCAATCTTGTCGCACAGCATGCCGTCAAAAAGAATCCGTACTGGCTTTACAATCTTCTGGTTTTGCTTGCGGTCATTGTGATCGTCTTTGTGATTCTGGAAAAACGGCAGGAGCAAAAAAGACGCCGCCAAAGAGCGCAGCGTGCCCGGCAGAGAAACCGAAGACCGATGCGGTGACCTGTTGAAAAAGTGAATAGTAAAAGCGGCCGCAGGAGGTTCCTGTGACCGCTTTTTGTGATGCAGGGTGTTATCGGATTTTGTAAATGATGACCTCATACGGCCGCAGCATCTGCACCGGTTCGCCGTCATAATTGGACAGGATGCAAATGCCTTCACGGGCGCGGGCACGCATGATCTTGTTTTCGGTGAGGTTCATTTCAATATAGTATTTGCTGTCTTTGCTTTCCCGATAGAAGCAGAAGGTCTGGTCGTTCGTTTCGATCGGCTGGAAGTCACCGTAAACCAGAACGTCTTTTTCCGCTTTGCGCAGGGCGATGATCGCCTTGAAATAATTGAGTACACTGGTGCGGTCGCTTTGCTCTGCTGCGACGTTGCATTCTTTATAATCGCCGTTGACGCGGATCCACGGCGTGCCGGTGGTGAAGCCGGCGTTCTTGCTTGCATCCCAGCACATCGGCGTCCGGCCGTGATCGCGGGAGCCTGCGAGAATGGTCTTCCAGGCTTTGCTTGCAGGTATGCCCTTCTCGAGCATCGCGGCATACTTGTTGATGGATTCCACGTCACGGATTTCGCTCATGTCGTGGAAGTTGCAGTTCATCATACCGATTTCCTGTCCTTCAAAGAGGTACGGGGTGCCGCGGCCGGTGAGCAGCATGGCGCCAATCAGCTTGGACAGCGGTTTGCGGTAGAGCGGATTCGGGTTGACCTTGCTTGTCATACGCGGGTTGTCATGGTTTTCGATGACGAGGGTCGGCCAGGAGGAGCCGTGCAGTTCCAGCTGATATTTCGTAAAGAGCTGCTTAAGATATTTGAGGTTGTACTTATAATCACTCCAGCGCTCTTTGCCCGGGGTCTCGAGCTGGTCAAAAAGGAAGGTCTCGCGGATCTCTTCGCGGGAATCGTCAACAAGATACTTTGCCATCTCGACGCCGATACCGCCGGTTTCACCGACGCAGAAGGTATCCGGATATTTTTTGAATGCGTTTTCGTTCAGTTCATGCAGATACTCCTGCAGGTGCGGACCCCAGAAATAGTGTTCGCCGCCGTAACCGATGAATTCGCCGACCAGCGCATTGCCGTCAGGCAGATCCTTCGTTTTGGAGATCATGTTGATGACGTCCATCCGGAAACCGTCGACGCCTTTTTCCAGCCACCAGCAGACCATGTCCGCCACATCGGCACGCACCTCCGGGTTGTCCCAGTTCAGATCCATCTGCTTGGTGGAAAACAGGTGCAGAGCCCATTCGTCGAGTTCGGGATAATAATTCCACGCGGGACCGGAGAACAGAGACGTCCAGTTGTTCGGCGGTACGCCCGGGCCCTTGCCCTTTCTGAAAATGTAGTAATTCTTGTATTTTTCATCGCCGGCGAGCGCCTTTTGGAACCATTCGTGTTCGTCGGAGGTGTGGTTGACCACAAGGTCCATGACGAGTTTCATGCCGCGTTTGTGAATCTCCGCGAGCATGTCATCAAAGTCGTCCATTGTACCGAACTCGGTCATGATCTTTCGGTAGTCACGGATGTCATAACCCATGTCATCGTTCGGGGAATCATAGATCGGACTGAGCCAGAGGACGTCGACGCCGAGGTCCTTGAGGTAATCCAGCTTGGAGATGATACCGCGCAGATCGCCGATGCCGTCACCGTTGGAGTCGCAGAAGGAGCGCGGATAGATCTGATAGATCACGGATTCCTTCCACCATTTCGGATCTACTTCATCTTTCGTGATGACCTTTTCCGGTGTATAGCCGAGCAGGGTGCAGATGTGTTCAACCGTCTCCATCGGCAATTTGTTGCCGAGCAGTTTCGGCAGCAGTTTCAGTTTCATCTTGCCGACCAGGGGATTGTGTATGACAGCGTCGGGAATGCCGGCGTGATAGGCAACCATGGCAATCAGATCGCTGCCGACCGGTGTTTGCATGACATCGTGCAGGGTACTTTCAGGAGTCAGTTTCATAGCAGATGCGTCCTTTCCTTTGAAATACAATTCTATTTTATCACAACACGGAGCGCTTTGCAATTCTTTTTCAAAAGATTTCTTTTGTGCCTATCTCAAACAAGAAAATTCTTTATGGAAAAACGCGTTGGATTATTGACGGATTATTGTGATTATGTTAAAATTATATTAATTATAAAATGAAGAAAACGGAGGAGACCATATGCCGGGAGTCAGTGAATATATTGAAGAATTTGGTGAACGCTCATTTGAAGAACTGCCGTTTGGGGACGCAGATAATCTGACGCTGTGCCAACTCATATATATGCCGCTTGAAAAGGCGGTCGGCGCCGATTTCGACGCGGAACCTGTGCCGCTCGCGGATGCCTGCAGGCATTTGTTCGCGCTGAACGGATATGCGCACAAACGGCTGGGACTGGTGCTTTCCAAAGATTACAGCATCAACATGATGAAGATGGCGGCGCAGCCGCGGTTTGCCTCTCTGAAACTGGTTGCGGCGCGGGGTGCATATGACCGTTTTCCGCCGCTGCAATACGGCTGTTGCACGGCGCTGCTGCCGGATGGCACCGCTGTGGTGCTGTTCCGCGGTACAGACGACACGATTGCCGGCTGGCAGGAAGATCTGGACCTTTATCTGCGTCACGGCGCACGTTCTTATCCACTCGCAAAGATGTATCTGAAAGAAGTGGCTGCGCGCTTTAACGGTGACATCATTCTCTGCGGTCATTCCAAAGGCGGTAACATTGCGCTGTATACAGCGCTCACGGCAGAAAAGGAAATCCGCGACCGCATCCGCACGGTCTATAACAATGAAGGTCCCGGCTTTGACTGTTATCGGCTGTACCATACGGAAGCGTATGAAGAATTGCTGCTACGCTACCGGCATTTTGTACCGCCCTCGTCTTTTCTTGGAATGATGCTCGCGCACGATTATGATTATACGGTTGTGGAAAACAGTCGCCACATCGGGCTGATTCAGCATGATCTTTCCTTCTGGCAGATTCGGGACGGCAAGCTTGTGACGCGCCCGGACATCAACCTCGCAGGAAAATTTGCCGACGCCGCGTTCGCCGAACTGATCTTCCGGCTGGACGGTAAAAACTTTGATATTCTGAATGAGGTCGCGGAGCGCATGATCCGCGGCGCGAAAGTGGAAAACCTGACCGATGCGGTCAAAAAGCTGCCGAAGACGGTCGCGGGGGTTCTGATGTCGTGGTTGACGCTGCCAAAAGACAAGCAAAAGCTGTTCCGCAGCACACTGCACGGCGTGACGGCAACGTTTGTGAAAACGGTGGTGAAGTTTCGCAGAAACACTGTGCCGAAATGGGCAGCGGACGCGGCAATGGTTCGCAAAGACCGCGCTGCTGTTCAAAGCAAATGAATCTGTTTGAGATACCGAGAAGATCTGCCGATCTGCAGACAGTTTTTTTGAAAAAATCTGCGGAAGACAATCTGTGATACTTGCATTTTTTTACATTTTCCTGTATAATTATCTTTGATTTTGATTTACGCGGAGGACATTATGGCGAAGGTGATTGTGATCGGCGGCGGCGCAGCCGGACTGCTTGCGGCGGGTACAGCGGCACAGCGTGGAAACGACGTGCTTGTGCTGGAACGAAATGACCGCCCGGCACGGAAAGTCATGATTACCGGAAAAGGTCGCTGCAATGTCACGAATCACTGTACGATGATCAATGAGCTCGTTGCAAACGTGCCGACCAACGGCCGGTTTCTGCACAGCGCGTTTTCCCGCTTTATGCCGACCGATATGATGGACCTGTTGGAAGCGCAGCAGGTACCGCTGAAAATCGAACGCGGCAACCGCGTTTTCCCGGTGTCCGACAAGGCTGTCGATGTCGTCGACGCGCTTGTGCGGTACGTCGTAAGCAACGGGGCAAAGATCCGGACGGCGCGTGTGACCGGGCTGCTTCTTTCGGACAACAAAGTTGTCGGCGTCAAAACCGAAGACGGCGAACAGATCCCTGCGGACCGTGTAGTCATTGCCACCGGCGGCGTTTCCTATCCGGCAACCGGGTCGACCGGCGACGGGTATTTGCTCGCGCAGCAGGCGGGTCACACGATTATTGACCCGAAACCGTCCTTGGTACCGCTGGTCTGTCATGAGGGCTTTTGCTCACAGCTGCAGGGACTTTCTCTGCGCAATGTGTCGATTTCCGTGATGGACACCGAACGCTACAATGAAGTGTACAGCGATTTCGGCGAGATGCTCTTCACACATTTCGGCGTATCCGGGCCGATCATTCTCAGCGCGAGTACCCACATGAAAGATTTGAAAAAAAGAAAGTATGAGATCCATATTGACCTCAAGCCCGCGCTCAGTTACGAACAGCTTGACGCCCGGGTGCAGCGGGATTTCCGCGAGGCGCCGAACAAGAATTTCATCAACGCGCTGGACGGTCTCCTGCCGAAAAAACTGGTGCCGGTCATTGTGCGGCTGGTCGGCGTGAAGCCGTCTCTTAAGGTCAATCAGGTCACGCGGGAAGCGCGGGCAAGATTGGTAAATCAGCTCAAGGATCTGACGGTGACGGTGACGGCAATGCGCCCGGTAGACGAGGCGATTGTGACCTCCGGCGGAGTCAATGTGAAGGAAATCGACCCGAAAACCATGCAGTCGAAATTATGTGAAGGACTGTTCTTTGCCGGCGAGGTCATCGACGTGGACGCCTATACCGGCGGCTTTAATCTGCAAATCGCATTTTCCACCGGTCATCTGGCCGGGACAAGTGTATAAAGTGTATAAAAGGAGCGCATGAACATGATCAATGTTGCAATCGACGGGCCTGCAGGCGCAGGGAAAAGTACCATCGCCCGCAAGGCTGCGGCCGAACTCGGCTACATTTATATCGACACGGGTGCGCTGTATCGCACCGTCGGCTTGTTCATGATGAACAGCGGCGTGGACACCGCGGATGCGGCAGCGGTCGCAGCGGCGTTGGAACAAAAGCCGGAAGTAGAGCTGCAGTTTCTGGACGGGGAGCAGCGGATGTTTCTGAACGGCGCTGATGTTTCTGCGGCGATCCGAACCCCGGAGGCGTCAATGGCGGCGTCCCGTGTTTCGGCGGTACCGGCAGTACGTGCATTTTTGTTTGAACTGCAAAAGCAACTGGCGCGCGAGCATGACTGCATCATGGACGGCCGCGACATCGGAACGGTTGTGCTGCCGCAGGCGCAGGTGAAAATTTTCCTGACGGCGTCTCCCGAAGCCCGGGCAGAGCGCCGCTATCTGGAACTGATTGAAAAGGGAATGGACGTCAATTACGACGACGTGCTTGCTGATATGAAAGAGCGCGATTACAACGATTCTCACCGCGCGATCGCACCGCTGAAGCCGGCTGAAGACGCCGTGCTGCTTGACACGAGCGGCAATACGTTGGAAGAATCCGTGGCGCTTGTGCTTTCCACCATCCGTGAGCAGCTTTCCAAAAAGCAATGAGCGCGCCGTGTGACAATAGACCGGGCGTGACGGTGACACTTGCCAAAACTGCAGGGTTTTGTTTCGGCGTCAACCGTGCCGTCCGGCTGCTGTATGACATGGTGGACCGCGGTGAGCGGGTTTGTACGCTCGGCCCGATTATTCATAATCCGCAGGTGATTGCGGATCTGCAGCAGCGCGGTGTGCCGATCATAGAAAATGTCTGCGAAACGCCGCCGGAAACAAAGGTGGTTATCCGTGCGCACGGGGTAGAAAAACAAGTGATCGAAGCGCTGGAATGCAGTGGAATCACTTATACCGACGCAACATGTCCGTATGTGCTGAAAATTCACAAAATTGTTGACGCGCATACGACGCCGGACAATGTGCTTTTGATTGCGGGCGACGGCGAACATCCGGAAGTGCGCGGGTTTCGCAGCCGGTGTCACGGTGTGTCCTATGTCTTCAAAAACAGTGACGCTTTGCTGGAATTGATCAATCGCCACCCGGAATTTTTCGAAAAAGAAATTATAGCTGTTGCACAAACGACTTTTTCACAAAAAGAATGGGAAAAAAGTTTTGAAATTTTAAAAAAACACTATACAAATTCGATTTCTTTTGATACAATATGTAAAGCGACGCAAAATCGCCAGAAAGAAGCCGAAGCGCTTTCTTCCCGCAGCGATTGCATGATTGTCGTCGGCGGACGGTTCAGCTCCAATACGGTGAAGCTCAAGCAGGTCTGCGAAAAGAATTGTTTGACCTATCTAGTCGAACAGGCGGCGGAACTGCGGTCTCTTGACTTTTCCGGCTGCCGCTCAATTGGGATAACAGCGGGTGCATCCACACCTGCAGGTATTATAAAGGAGGTACTTTTTACCATGTCCGAAATTTTGAACGAACAAAAAACAAACGAAGAAAAGGAGTTCGAGGCCGCGCTGGAAGAGAATCTCAAGGCAATGAGTTCTGACCAGGAAGTTACCGGTGTTGTCGTAGGTATTGCACCGAATGAGATACAGGTAGACATCGGCAGAAAATATGCCGGTTTTGTTCCCGTAGAGGAATACAGCAATGATCCGACCGCCGACCCGAGCAAAGAACTGAAGATCGGTGACGAGATCAAGCTCATCATCATGAAAACCAACGATTCCGAAGGTACCATGATGCTCTCCAAACGTCGTTACGACGCGAAAGCCGCTTGGGATGATATCATCAAGGCGAAGGACGAAGAAGAAATCCTTGAGGGTACGGTCGCAGAGGCTGTCAAGGGCGGCGTTCTCGTGTACACCAAGGGCATCCGCGTTTTCATTCCCGGTTCGCTGACCGGTCTGCCGAGAGACGCTGAACTTGCCGAACTGGTCAAGACGCCGGTGAAGTTCCGTATCATCGAAGTTGACAAGCAGAAGAAGCGCGCTGTCGGCTCCATCCGCTCCGTCCTCAGAGAAGAGCGCAAGGCTGCAACGGAAGCGTTCTGGAACGAGATCGAAGAAGGCAAGGAATACACCGGTACCGTCAAGTCCCTGACGAGCTACGGCGCATTTGTTGACCTCGGCGGCGTAGACGGCATGATCCACATTTCCGAACTGTCCTGGAAGCGCATCAAGCATCCGTCGGAAGTTGTCAATGTCGGCGACGAAGTCAAAGTGTATGTCAAAGCGCTGGACAAGGAAAACAAGCGCATTTCCCTCGGCTATAAGCGCGTTGAGGACAACCCCTGGGAGATTCTCAGAAGAGACTTCCCGGTCGGTACGGTCTGCGAAGCAACGGTTGTCGGCCTGACAACGTTCGGTGCTTTCGCCTGCATCACCGACGGCATCGACGGTCTGATCCACATTTCTCAGATCGCCGACCGCCGCATCTCCTCTCCGAAAGAAGTTCTTTCCGTCGGCGACGTCGTGACCGTCAAGGTGACCGACATCGACTTTGAAAAGAAGCGCGTCAGCCTTTCCATCCGCGCGTTGCTTGAGCCGACCAACGGCATTGACCTGAGCGAAGAAGAATCCGACCTTGAAGACGCCGAAGAGATTGAAGAAGCGGAAGAAGCTGTTGCCGAAGCGATCATCGAAGAAGCGGAAGCCGCACCGGCAGAACCCGCTGAAGAGGCTGCGGCCGTCATCGAAGACGCTACGGAGATCGAAGCAGCGGAAGAAGCTGTTGCCGAAGCGATCATTGAAGAGGCAGAAGCCGTACCGGCAGAACCCGCTGAAACAGCAGCAGAAGCGTTTGAAGAAGCTGCTTCGGCGGACGAAACACCGGCTGAATAAGTTTTTGGTAAAGAGAGAGCCATCGTATTCTACGGTGGCTCTTAGCTATAAAAAACCGGAAAGAGAAGCATGATCATGTAAGGAGGCACTATTATAAAATTCAAAAGATCAATCGCAATTGTACTGGCACTGCTGATGCTGTTGCCGTGCTTTTTCCTTGCGGCGTATGCAGACGGCGAATCGCAGCAGGAAAGCTATATCAACGAAAACGGCTATGTCTGTACAAAAGAAATCATGAAAAACACAGACGGTACCTCACATATCCATACGTACACGTATGACGAAAAAGGAAATCTGCTGACCGCATCCGAAGTGAGCAAAGAGGGCAAAGCCATTGATCATCAGAGCACAAGAGTCTGTACATATGATTCGCGCGGCAATAAAATCAGTGAGATCTATTTGTTCAGCAATCGGGAACACGAGAACGAAAAAACCGCTATGACCCGGACCTATGACAAGAAGAACCGTTTGATAAAAGAGATCAATGTGGTGCAGACAGCTGAAGGTATCGAACGGGAGACTCATACGTTTGCCTACGACAAAAACGGCAATCTGATCAAAGACGTGACGACGTATAATCACCCGGATGGCTACAAGGGTACGGACACCATTGTAATGTCCTATGACAAAAAGAACCGCTTGGTCAAAAAAGCGGAAACAGATAAGGACGGCAGCGAAGTCCGTGAAAAGGCGATCGATGTGTTTGTCTATGACAAGGCCGGAAACTGCATCAAAGAAGTCAGCACCGTGAATGCATATGGCGGTGTCAACAAGCGCGTGACGGTCAATACGTATGATAAAAAAGGCAACAAAACAAAAGCGGTCACGGCGGAACGCGATTCCGGCGACAACAAGAGAAATGAGACGGTGGTATACACCTGCAATAAAGCAGGCCATGTGATCAAATCGGTCAGCGACCAAAAGAATTCCAGCGGTTACGCTGACAAAACCATTGATACCTATGCGTATAACGCTGCGGGAAAACTGACGAAGCATGTGAATGCCTATCGCAATAATGAAGGCGATTTCAGAAAGCTTGTTGAAACAACCGTGTATGATAAACACGGTCGGGAAATTCGCCTGGCGACGGTGGATACCAGACCGGATGGCACCGAGAAAACGGTTGATACCTTTGCCTACGACAGCAAGGGTGCAATGACAAAGCTGGCCAGTGTCTATCATGATGCGTACGGAAACGTCAACAAGGCGGTTGCGGTCTTCACCAACGACAAAAACGGAAACGCTGTCAAGGCAGTCTGGAAATACAACAGCACCCAGGATGGAAGCAGCAAAGAAGTGTACACGTATACGTATCAAAAAGTTGCTGCGTGAAAGTACAATACATGGTGGGAAAGCTTTCGTCTTCGGGCGGCTTTCCCATTTTTGTTTATGGACGGAAGTAGATGGTTGTTTTTTAAAAGCAGGCGTGTTAAAATATTCACATAGGTTTTATTGGAGGGGGATTAACACAATGAAACAAGTAAGACGGTTTTTGTCCATTTTTATGGCGGCGCTGCTGCTGACGGCGATGTTTATCGTGCCTGTACAAGCAAAAAGAATCACGTTCGCTATGTCATATCATGAGCTTACGCTGCCTGCTGACGGGCGTTATCCGCTGAAGTTAATCACAAACAAGGACTATGCATCTGATGACCTTGTTTGGAACAGCTCAAATAATCAGGTCGCAAAGGTCAGCCAGGCCGGTATGGTCGTAACCAGGAAACCGGGTGTGGCGTATATCACTGTGACGGATGGCGTTCGAACGGCGGAATGCCGTCTCACAGTGCAGTCTCCTTTGAAGAAAATAGCATTGAAGTCGGCAGATGGATCTATTGGCGGGTATTCTTCCAAAAAGACCAAGGTGTATCCGGTGAAAGCAACGGCCGATTGTGTTTTATCCATCCAGTTGTTTGCTTCTACATACGGCGCCAGCACACTTTCTGTGTACAATACCCTTGGTGATTGTCTGCTTTCCACATCAGTAAATATGTTTAAGGAATTCAGAACGTATTTTTGTCCGGTATCTGCGGGAACATATAATATTGAGTTGACGTCCAAAGACATGGAATACAGTATGGAAGTTCACCAAAACCAGTATCAGTCCATCCAGCCAACCAGGCTGACAATTGATAAAACTTCACTGATGTTGATCCGCGGCAACAAGATCACGCTCCATGCAACTGTAAAACCGAAGTATACCAGTGAGGCGTTGATGTGGAGTAGCTCCAACAAAAATGTTGCTTCGATCAGCAATAAAGGCGTTGTAAAAGCGGCAAATCTCGGAAAAGCAATTATCAGTGCTTCTTGTGGAAAGCTAAAGAAAAGCTGCAGTGTTGTTGTCAATAAAATGACAACAACGGCGATTGTCGGACGCAGCACTTCATTTGCTAAATATGTAAAACAAATCAGCAACTACACGAGCGGAACATGGTCATCCTCGAACAGTTCCATTGCGACCGTGACAAAAACCGGCACAGTGACCGGTAAAAAGCCGGGTGTTGCATACTTAGTTTTCAAAGCAAAGGATGGTACAACCTATACCATTGATACGACTTTTGAAAATGTGCCGGTGACATTTTCTTCATTGGGTTTGTCTAATGAAGACGGATATCGGTATGTGGAGGTCAAAATTCAAAATAAAACGAATAAGCGCATCACATGGATCTACTTTGATATCCTGCAGTACGACCGATACGGTCGGCGGCTGAAAGCGCCGGACGATAATTATTGGTATGCAGAAGGTCTTGCCCCGAGGGAGGTAAAAACCGATTGGTATTACTGGGTCAATTCGAACACGGCACGTGTAGCATTCAATGTTACAAAGGTCTATTTTGAAGATGGTGCAGTGCTGAATATGTAATTGCGGATGCTGCCTGCTTTGTCTGTTTTCACCAACCTGCCTGTTAAATCATGAAAAACATTTATTCAAATTTTCTTGTTGACATTGCCTTGAAATCGTGTTAAAATATTTCCAATCTGAATACTTCAAATGCGACGACGGAATTAGGTTTCCCTTCCCTTCGCTTCAGAGAGCCGGCGGTTGGTGCGAGCCGGTGCAAGGCGGGTGAGATCGTCTCGTTCCCGAGCAGAGTTGCCCAACGCTTCGTGCTGTGTAAGCGACTACGGATGCCCCGTTATCATGGCTAAAAGCTTTTTTGAGCTTTGAACAGAGCGGCTGCATTTTGCAGCAATCAAGGTGGTACCACGGAATTTATTTCGTCCTTGCGGTTTTCGCAGGGACGTTTTTTTATCGAAAGGGGTCTTTGCTATGCAGAACATCAAAATCTCCGACGTAACGTTAAAGGAAGCGCAGAAGTCTTCCGACGTAACCCTCAGCTTCAAAGAAAAGCTGGAAATTGCGAAACATCTGGATCGACTCGGCGTTGCCGCAATTGAATTGCCGCCGATCACAAATGAACTGTCTGACAGCATTCTTATCAAATCCATGGCGGCAGGCATCAAAAATGCGGTGGTTGCCGTACCCTGTGCGCTCGACGAACAGGGAATTGATCTGGTCTGGAAAGCTGTTTGCGGCGCAAAGGCTCCGCGCCTGCAGCTGATCGTGCCAACCTCAACGGTGCAGATGGAGTTCCTTTGCCATAAGAAGCCGCCGGTGATGCTGCAGTTAATTGCACAGCTGACCGCAAAGGCCAAATCCCTTTGCGCTGACGTTGAGTTCATTGCACAGGACGCGACACGCAGCGAACGTGACTTTTTGTTCAAGGCAGTAGCTGCGGCGGTTGATGCCGGCGCAACGGTCGTGACTCTCAGTGATGATGCGGGCATTATGACTGCGCAGGAGTTCATTGCATTCTTTGAAGAACTGAAAACGGCGGTGCCGCAGGTGGCGGATGTCAAGCTCGGCGTACAGTGCAGCGATGAGTTCAACATGGGCTGCGCGTGCTGTGTCGCAGCTGCCGGCGTCGGCGTCTGCGAAATCAAAACCGCGATTTCCTGCAGTGGGGCGGTCTCCATGGCGGAGTTTGCACAGTATCTGCGCCGTCGCGGTGAAGACCTCGGCATCGGCACGAATATCCGCTACACGGAAATGGTACGCGGCGTCAAGCAGGTGGAATGGATTCTCAACACGGAGCGCAGCAAAACCTCACCCTTTGACAACGGGGTGCAGGGGAACAGCACCGACTTCGTTCTCACGGATGCCGACTCCATTTCACAGGTCATTGCAGCGATCAAGACGCTCGGCTATGACCTTTCCGATGACGACAACGCCAATGTCTATACAGAGTTCAAACGCATCAGCGTCAAAAAGCCGGTGACGGCAAAGGATCTTGATGCGATCATCGCTTCCGTCGCTTTGCAGGTTCCGCCGACGTATGTGCTGGAAAGCTACGTCATCAACAGCGGCAACATCATCAAGCCGACAGCGAACATCACCCTCAAAAAGAACGGTGAAACAATGAACGGCCTTTCCAGTGGCGACGGCCCCATCGACGCATCATTCCTTGCCATTGAGCAGATCGTCGGTCATCACTATGAGCTGGACGATTTCCAGATTCAGGCCGTGACCGAAGGACGGGAAGCGATGGGCAGCACATTGGTGCGCCTTCGCTCCAACGGAAAGCTGTATTCCGGCAACGGCATTTCAACAGATATTATCGGCGCAAGTGTCCGTGCGTATCTCAACGCGCTGAACAAGATTGTCTATGAGGAGGGCTGAACATGAAGCTTTCGTTTACGATTCATGCCTGGAAGCAAACGGCGTGGGATGAGATCTTTGCACAGGCGAAGGATTTGTCGTTCGGCGCCATCGAACTCAGCAGCGACATGAACCCGACCTTCTTTGAAAAGGGCGGCCCGTTCCATAAAAGCAACATTTCGGCAACCCTGCGTGCACTGCAGGATGCAAAGATCACACTGGCAAATTATGCGCTGCGCGCCGATATTGCCACCGGCAACCCGCAAAATATTGAACAGTTAAAAGAGGCGATCACGTTTGCCAAGCAGCTGCACATTCCCTCTGTCAGCGTCTTTGCCAGAGACTCTGAAGACGCGAAAGCGCACGTGTTTTCCTGTCTGGAAGCTGTGCTGCCTTACGCCGAAGAAGCGGGCGTGACGATTCTTCTGGAAACAGCGGGACTGTATTGTGATACCTCGTTGCTGCGCGACGTGATGGAAAGCTTTGCCAGCGACAGCCTTGCTGCGTTGTGGGATTTTCATGCAACATTTTTTGAAGGCGGCGAGGACAACCAGGCCTCGATCCGCAATCTCGGTGCCTATGTGCGACATGTACACATCAAAGACAGCCGCGACGAGAACGGCAAGCGGCAGTATTGTCTGCTTGGTGAAGGGGAACTGCCGCTGAAATACATGCTCAGTTCCCTCGACTGTATCAACTATAACGGGTTCCTCTCCCTCGACTGGGATCCGCAGTGGCTGCCGGAAGTGCCGATCATGGACGTAATTTTCTCGCACTATGATAACTATATGTCGCAGTTCCAGACGCCATCCAAGAAAAAGCACGATCTGTATTTCAATCGCGCACATACTGGCAATTTCATTTGGAAAAAAGACGCACTGATTGAAAAGACGTTCTCGCAGGTGCTTGATAAAATGGTTGAGGAATTCCCCGATCAGTATGCCTTCAAGTTCACGACACTGGATTATACGCGCACGTACGCGGAATTTCGTGATGACGTTGATGAGGTCTGCCGCGCGCTGCTTGCCATCGGTGTGCGCCCGGGAAAGCACGTTACCATCTGGGCGACGAACGTTCCTGCATGGTATCTGACGTTCTGGGCAACGACGAAGATCGGCGCTGTTCTGGTCACGATGAACACCGCTTACAAGATTCACGAAGCGGAGTACCTGCTCAAGCAGTCTGATACCCACACGCTCGTTATGATTGACGGTTACCGTGATTCCAATTACGCTGCAATCATCAATGAACTGTGTCCCGAACTGCAGACCACAGTGCCCGGCATGCCGCTGCACTCCAAGCGCCTGCCGTTTTTGCGCAATGTCATCACGGTCGGCTTCCGCCAGAAGGGCTGTATGACATGGGAAGATATGGTTGCCCGCGCGGAAGAAGTCCCGGCGGAAGAAGTCTATCGCATTGCCGCGAACGTCGACCCGTATTCGGTCTGCAATATGCAGTATACTTCCGGCACGACCGGCTTCCCGAAGGGCGTTATGCTCACGCATTACAATGTTGTCAACGACGGCAAATGCATCGGCGACCGCATGGATCTGTCTACTGCGGACCGCATGATGATTCAGGTACCGATGTTCCATTGCTTCGGCATGGTGCTTGCCATGACGGCGTCGATGACGCACGGTACCACGTTGTGCCCCATTCCCTATTTCAGCCCGAAATCATCGCTCGCCTGCATCAATCAGGAGAAAATCACATGCTTCCACGGTGTGCCGACCATGTTTATCGCCATGCTTGAGCATCCCGATTTCCCGAAGACGGACTTTTCTCATATGCGGACCGGCATCATGGCGGGCTCGCCTTGCCCGATCTCCAAAATGCAGGATGTTGTGGATAAAATGCATATGACAGAAATCGTCATCGTATACGGACAGACCGAGGCATCACCGGGCTGCACGATGAGTTCCACCGATGACCCGCTGGAAGTCCGCGTTGCGACGGTCGGCCGCGCAATGCCGGAGATCGAATGCAAGATCATCGACCCGGAGACCGGACGCGATCTGCCTGTTGGCGAGATCGGCGAGTTCGTTGCCCGCGGCTATAACATTATGAAAGGCTACTACAAAATGCCCAAGGCGACCGCGGAAGCGATCGACAAGGACGGGTGGCTGCATACGGGCGACCTTGCCTGCAAGACGCCGGAAGGCAATTACCGCATCACGGGACGCCTCAAAGACATGATTATCCGCGGCGGTGAAAACATTTATCCGAAAGAAATCGAAGAATTTATTTATACCCACGAAAAGGTCAAGGACGTGCAGGTCATCGGCGTACCGGACGAACAGTACGGTGAAGAGATCTGCGCCTGCATCGTGCTCAAAGAGGGCGAGACCATGACGGAAGAGGAGATGAAGAAATACATCCTCGACCATATGGCAAAGCACAAGGTGCCGCGGTACATCGACTTTGTGACCGGCTTCCCGATGAATGCGGCGGGCAAGATTCAGAAATTCAAGATGCGTGAAGAAGCTGTGGAACGCCACAAGCTGCAAAAGGCCGCGTCCATCGAAACGGCGTAAGAGGTGAAAGCAATGTTTCCGGTAATCGATACCCATTGTCATATTTATCCCGATAAGATCGCGCTCAAGGCGGCGAAGGGCATCGGTGCGTTCTATGATGTGCCGATGAAGTTCGACGGGCGGCTCGATACGCTGAAAACCGTCAGCGCGCGCGCCCATGTGGAACACAGCGTCATCTTTTCCGTTGCGACTACGCCGCATCAGGTGGCGTCCATCAACAAGTTCATCGCGCTGAACGTGGAAAAAAGCGGCGGCCGCTTCACGGGGCTTGGCACACTGCACCCGGACAGCGAAGACATGGAGGGCGACATCCGGCAAATCATTGCGCTTGGGCTCAAGGGTGTGAAGCTGCATCCGGACGTGCAGGGTTTTCCGATGGACAACGACCGCGGGATGCTCATTTACTCACTGTGTGAACAATACCACCTGCCGGTGCTGCTGCACTGCGGCGATTATCGCTATGATTATTCCAACGTGAACCGTCTCAAACCGATTCTTGAACAGTTCAAGGATCTGCAGGTGATCGGTGCACATTTCGGTGGTTGGTCGCTCTGGTCGGACGCTGCGAAAGCGCTGCACGGATATGAGAACCTCGTTGTGGACTCGTCATCCACTTTCTCGTGGGTGAACCGCGAAACAGCGAAGTACATGATCGGTCTTTACGGCGCCGACAGGATTCTGTTCGGGTCCGACTTCCCGATGTGGGATCCGCGCGACGAGATTGAGTTTTTGCTGTCGCTGAACCTCGGCGACGACGCGTATGAAAGCATCTTTCACAAAAACGCGCAAAGGCTGTTTGATATCGAGCTGTAAGAAGAATGGAAGAAAAA
This sequence comes from Oscillospiraceae bacterium, assembly GCA_902772935.1. GTDB lineage: Bacteria > Bacillota > Clostridia > Oscillospirales > Acutalibacteraceae > UBA6857. The sequence continues at coordinate 7,071 of CACYCR010000149.1, read as the reverse complement.
GAAGTGGTTGTCCGCTGGCAGCTGCTTCTCTTTTTTTCAAAAAAAATGTAAAGCATCTTGACAAGTTTACTTGGCAGTGCTATAATTAATTTGCAAAGTAAACTTGGCGGAACGAAAGGAGTCTGTGGTGATGACGAAAGAAGAAATCCTTGCTATGAGCCAGAATGAACACAAAGGGAAAGACATTGCCGATGTGGAACTGTCGAAAACGGGGATTCGCGTTGGCTGGATCGTGACATCGTGCCTGGCGCTGATCGCTGCCGTGGTCGACGGAATCGTGTTCGGGCGGCCGGCGTTTGATGTGCTGTTCGCTGTGGCAAGCGGTCTTGCGGTCGTTTTTTTCTGCAAATATGCCAAGCTGAAAAAGACCCATGAGCTGGTCGTTGCGCTTTGCTACAGCATAGCTGCCGCGGCATGGCTTGTTGCGTGGGTGATTCAGCTGACCGACAGATGAGGCGCCCACGATGAATGATGCTTTGATTTTAAAAAACAACCTGAAAGCGCTGCGCAGAGAAAAGCACCTTTCCCAGCAGGCGCTTGCCGAGCTGGTCGGTGTGTCACGCAACACGATCAGCTCCATTGAGACCGGCCAGTTTTGTCCGACGGCAAAGCTGGCGCTGGTGTTGTGCATTGCGCTGGACCGGCAATTTGAGGATGTATTCTATTTTTGATGTTTCGCGTATGGCTATTTGCCGTACGCATTTTTCATTTTGTTGTAACCTTTCGGGTGTTTCGTTCGTTTGAATAGTGAAAGGCCCTTCAAGGAAGTACATACGGAGGCTCCATCCATGAAAACAGACACACAAATCCTGTTTGAAGCCTATCGGCAAAATGTTTACGCTGCGGCGTTCAGCATCTGCAAAAACGCAGCGGACGCGGAGGACATTTTGCAGGAGACGTTTCTGCAGTACCATCAGACCAACAAATCATTTGAAAATGAGCAGCACAGCAAAGCGTGGCTGCTGCGTACCGCCATGAGCCGTGCGACAGACCTGTACCGCAAACGAAAGCGCCGGAATGAAACCGCGCTGGAGGATTATATGCAGCCGCTGGAATTTCCCTCACCGGAAAGCAGCAGCCTGTTTGACGCGGTCATGGCGCTGCCGGAACAGTTTCGCAGTGTGATCCACCTGTTTTACTATGAGGATTACACCGTCAGCGAGATCGCAAAGATTCTCCACTTGACACAAAGCAATGTGAAGGTACGTCTGAGCCGCGGCAGAAAACTGCTTAAAGAATCACTCAAGGAGGACTGGAACGATGACGAATAAAGACAAGTATAAGGAAGCCTTCGGCGTCCTCCAACCGAAAACAATATCATGGGAGGAACAACCGATGAAACACAATAACAACATCAGAACGTTCAAAGCAAAACGCATCCTAGCCGTTGCGGCCGTGGTGGTCATTCTCGCTATTGCTGCGGTGGGCGCATATGCCGCGAACGTGGGCGGCATTCAGACAACGCTGAAAACTTGGTTCCAGGGCAGGGAAGTGGCTGTGGAAGTGAGTGCGCGCGATGACGGCGGTTATGACTTTGCCGTAACAGGCGAAAACGGCGAAACAGTAGCTTCCTTTGGCGGAGGTGGCGTGGCTATGGGCAGAAACGGTGAGGAGCGTCCCCTGACACCGGAAGAAGTGCTGGAAGGGAACGTGCTGGAAGTCATCAGAAACGAGGAAGGCAGAATGATGCTGTATTTCCGAGACAGAACCTATGACATTACCGACTTCTTCAACGCCGACGGCGTTTGCAAGGTCAAACTGAAGGACGAGACAAAGAAATTCTTCAAGACCATTTATGTGGACGTTACATGTGAAGAAGGCTCCGCCTATTCCGTTTCTGTTGGAAACCCCAAAGGCGGCCGCAGCGCCTATACCGCGCTGGACAACTGAATCCGACAAAAACAACAAACGCACGGGTTGAACCGTGCGTTTGTTGTTATGAAAGCGGATTTGTTTGCTTTGTCCGCCGGTTCAGCAGTTCGAGCAGAAAGAACCCGAGTACGGCAAACCCAAGCAGTGCAAACGGAAACAAACGGATGTCAAAATGATTCGCCAGCAGTCCGAACAGCGGCGGCATGAATGTTGTGCCGCAATAGGCGGACGCCATCTGCACACCGACGACTGCCTGTGAGTTCTCCTTTCCGAAAACGTGCGGTGTCGCGTGGATGATTGCCGGGTACACCGGTCCGCAGCCGAGGCCGGCAACGAACAGACCGATCAGGCAGGGGAGTGCGGAGGCTGTCGGTAAAAAAATCAGGCCGATACCGAGAAAACAAACGATGTAACCGTAGCGGATGAGGCGTTTGTCACCCAGCCGGTCGGCAAAGAACCCGGTGATAAAGCGGCTGACGGTCATGCCGAGATAAAACAGCGAGGCAAATCGTGCCGCATCCTCTTCCAAAAGCGCGCGGTTGTGTACAAGATAGCTGCTTGTCCAGGCAAAGGCAATGCCTTCGATCGCGCAGTAGGAGAAGAAGGCGATCAGCACATAAAAAATACCGGGCAGACGGGCGATCTCTTTGAGTGTTTTCGGTGCGTTACGCGCTGCCGACAGACCTTCCTTCTGCTCTGCTTTTTTCCAAAGCGGCAAACTCAGAAACAGCAGCACCGTCATGATGATCTGAATCAGTCCGACAGTCAGATATCCGCGATCCCAGCGCAGATCTTTTGACAGCCAAAAGCCCATGATGTAGGGGCTTACGGAAGCGCCGAGTCCCCAGAAGCAATGCAGCCAGCTCATGTGACGGGAGGCGAAGTGCAGTGCGACAAAATTGTTGAGTGCCGCATCTACTGCGCCTGCACCGAGACCGAGCGGAACCGACCAGAGCGGAAGCACCCAGAACGATTTTGCGCCGGAAAAGCCGAGCAACGCGATCGCGGTCATGCCAACGCTGACAGCGGTGACTCTGCCCGCGCCGAAGCGAAATGTCAGGCGGTCGGAGAGCAGACTTGCAAGAATCGTGCCGCCGGAAATGATCATGGTGACGATGCCGGCGTATGACAGCGGCACGTCAAATTGCGGCTGCAGAATCGGCCATGCGCTGCCGAACAGGGAGTCCGGCAGTCCGAGACTAACAAAGCCGAGATAGATGATGAGTAACAACATGTGCCAAAGGTCCTTTCGCGACGCTTATTTGCTCGCTTTGTCGCCTTCTGCGCCCATGATGCGGTGGACGAAATCCAGGGCATTTTTGATGCGCTGATAGGAGTTTGGCCCGACATACTTTGAAGTGCCGGCTTCATATTCCCGGATGGACTTGTGCATATCAACGAGCATACGACGCTGTCCGGCCGGCAGATCGTCGCGGTGCAGCATGTAATACGGGGTATAGCGGATATCGGTGATCTTTGTCTTACCGTTGTTGGGGTTCTTTGTCAGCTCGAGGTCGAGAATGATGGTCGATTTCGTGGCAGGCTCGTCCATCTGATTGGAGATGAAGTTGCCGAAGGAATAGATGACAAAACCGTTTTTCGTGTTGCCGTCCACATCGGTGACCTTAATGCGTTCATACGGCTGCAGAACGTGCGGATGTCCGCCGAGTACCATGTCGGCGCCCTGCTCCATCAGATGTTTTGCGATGGTCTTTTGATATTCGTTCGGGGTGGTCTGATATTCGACGCCCCAGTGGATCATCACAGCGATCAGATCAGTTTCAAGCGCACGGGCGGCTGCCATGTCCGCATCAATGAGATCATAGTCGAACTCCCGCAATGTGGTCGTGTAATCCTTGTTGAAAATGTTGACGGCAAATTTCATATCTGCCGGCAGACTATAACCGTTCAGACCGTAGGTGTAACACAAAAACGCGGTGGAAATACCGCCGACGTCTGCGACATAGATGCCGGAATTACCGTCGCGGACCGTGGCGCTGCGGTAGGTGCCGACGTGTGCGAGTCCGACCTTATCCAACACGTCCAGCGTGCGGAAAATGCCGTCCATGCCCTGGTCGCGGGTATGATTGTTGGCTGTTGACACCAGGTCGAAGCCGGCGTTCTTTGCGGCCACAGCAAGTGCATCCGGGGAGTTGAAGTTCGGGAAGCCCGTATAATTCGGCCCGCCGCCGAATACCGTTTCCATATTGCCGACAGCATAATCGGCTTTCTGCAATTGCTGGGCAGGCTCCGTCATCATATGGTTGTAATCATATTTGCCGGTGGAGGCAACATAAGCGTCCTTGATCATGGGGACATGGCTCATGATATCGCCGGCGACCATTAGGTGGGAGACGATCGGTGCTTCGGTGACTTCAACTTCTTCCGGGGGAAGAGTCGCATCTGCCGGAACAGAGGGGGCGTTGCTCAGTTGTTTTTTGCCACAGCCGGCAAAAGTCAGCAGAAGCAGCAGCACAATAAAAAGTAAAGATAAAAAACGTTTCATAAGGATCTCCTTTCGGGTGTTGCACTGAAGAATAAAGTCATGGACGTTCCAAAATCCGGACGCCCTGCGGCATCGGATCACACAAATAAACCCGGGAAAACGAGCGCTGCAGCTCGCTGACAGCAGTTTCGGCGTCGGAACGATTGTCAAAAATACCGAAAACGGAAGGACCGCTGCCGCTCATACAGGTGCAGCGTGCACCGTTGTTTCGCAAAATCGCCTTGATAACAACACGTTCCGGAACATCAATGAATTGTTCAAAGACATTGCCGATGCGCTGGAAGATGCCGTCACGGTCGTTTTGCATGACGGCACGCAGCATACCGCCGCGATCCAGATGGCGCACCCGCTCCGCTGTATCGAACGCGGTAAAAGCGTCGGCGGTGGAGACAGCGCAATCCGGCTTGACAACGACAATCGGGCCGAGCGCAGGCGTGGGCAGGGCAGAAAGCACGGTGCCATCATATTGTGCGAGCATCAGGCCGCCGCTTTGACAAAACGGGACGTCGGCACCGATGCCCCGACCGATCTGCATCAGGGCACGCTCGCTCATCCGCGTCTGATACAACTCGTTCAGTCCGGCAAGCACGGCGGCGGCGTCTGCGCTGCCGCCGGCGAGTCCGGCCGCGTGCGGAATGGCTTTTTCAATATAGATGTCCAAGCCGGGGCGAGGAAGCCCTGTCGTTTCAAAGAAAGCTGTCGCAGCACGGAAGGCAGTGTTGCGTTCATCGGTCGGTATCGCGTCAATGTCGCATTTGACAGTGATTCGGCCGCTGTCGGTTTCGGTCAATGTGACGGTATCGGAAAGTGAGATCGACTGCATCAGCATATAGACCTCGTGATAGCCGTGCGGGAGTGTCCCGAGAATGTCGAGCATGAAATTCAGCTTTGCGTATCCCGCGACTTTACAGTTCATGGGTGTTCCACCTTTCCTTCCTGTTTTTTCCATTGTATCATGAACCGCGGGGAAAGTCAATCGGCGATCCCGGGTGTTGCAAAGTTTGCTGCCTTGTTGTATAATATAACCGGCAAAGGAGGCGCCGGAAATGGAAGGGTTGGAAATGTATATCAATGGTGTGATGCACACGGCTTGTCTGTATGCGTCATGGATTGGCTGCTCGGAAATTTCCGCTGCTTGTTTTCCGACGGAATCCTACCTTGACCTGTTTTGCGAATCATTCGGTGTGCCGCACGCGCAGGTGCAGCTTATCCCGGCAGAGCGGACCTTGCCGCAGATTCTGGCAACCTGGCTCGGCGGCGATCAGGCAAAATACATCGACGATTTGCTTTGGCTGCTGAATGGGAAACTCGGCAACGTAAAGACGGTCAGCCGCGTGAAAGAGAGCGCTGCGCTGCTGGACACCCTCAGCAGGGGCAACGGCGGCGCCGGGCCGTACTATTTTATGGAAGATCTGTTTTTTGCCGTGTTTGAACAGGCGGCGGTCTGCTTCTTCCTCGGGAATAACGAATGAAAGAAGGCACAGCGTTTGAACTGTGCCTTTGTATTTCTGCCGAAAAGTGTTTTTGCCTCGCTGCGGGCGACATAATTTTTGCATCTGCCGCATAGGTTTCAATGAGATCATTGGAAGGGGCGACGGCAATGCAGCGTTTCATGGAAGAACGCGCGATCCTTTTGGGCACATATATTGCAGAAAACGCAGTGACGGTTCGTGCCGCGGCGCGACGGTTTTCAATCAGCAAATCCACCGTACATACGGATGTTTCCGAGCGGCTGAAAACGGTTGATCCCGATCTGTTTGACCGCGTGCGTGCCGTACTGGATGCAAACAAGGCGGAGCGTCATATCCGCGGCGGCAATGCCACGAAGAAAAAATATGCCGCGCAAAAAGAACAGCGATGATGCAAAAACGACGGTTGTCAAGACCGTCGTTTCGGCTTTTTGTCTGTCAGTGCGTAGCTGATATCCAGCAGTGTCCTGACGGTATCGTCGTCCGCCGTGCCGTCCAGCAGCACAGAGAGCCAGTGCGCTTTATTCATGTGGTACGCCGGTAGGATCCCAGCGCTTTCGAGAAAGGATCCAATCATCAGCGGGTCGCATTTCACGTTCACGACATCGATGGTTTCAGTGCCGGGCAGGCCAAGGTGTTTGCGCGGTACGTCCATGAGCAGCGCAAACCACTTTTGGTTTTCTCTGTGGCGAAACACACAATACGTGGGATATGCTTCCCAAGGATGATCCGGTACGGCGCCGTACTGCTCCGTGAGGTATTGGGTTACAGCATCTTTGTCCAAGCAAACGTCCCCTTTCAGTTTTCGATTTTTTTCCAGGCGTTGATGTTGATGAACTCAGCGCGCGTTTTGGAATAGATGATCTTCTGTGTACTGTACAGACCGAAATAGCCGGACAGTGCAAAGCTGAATGCACACGCAACAGCATAGAACAAAAAACCGCTGCCGCCGAACAGTTCGATACCGAGGAAGATGGAGGCGATCGGACAGTTTACCACGGCGCAAAACAGCGAAATGAGACCGATTGCAGCGGAAAAGCCGGGGTTCATGCCGAGCAGTCCGCCGACGCAGCACCCGAAGGTTGCGCCAATGAAAAAGGTCGGGACAATTTCACCGCCCTTGAAGCCGCAGCCGATCGTAATGGCGGTGAACAGCATTTTTAAAAGAAAGGCATACCAGACGGCGCTGCCGTGAATAGCTTCTGTGATCAGATCTATGCCGGC
>CACYCR010000148.1 GCA_902772935.1 Oscillospiraceae bacterium | reverse complement strand
CAAGACCGGATTGCTTCAAACATTCGATCACGCGCAGCGCCTCCAGCTCACGTTCGTCGAATTTGCGGATGCCGGACTGCCGCTCCATCGTCGGAAACAGCCCTTCCTTGTCGTAATAGCGCAGGGTGGAAACGGGAAGATGGAACAATTCGGAAACCTGACCGATCGTATACATCCGATTTTCCTCCTTTTTTCTCAAAACGCCTTGACATAAAGTCAGGTTTAGGTGTTATGATGATAGCATACAAAAAGAGAAAAATCAACCTCAAGGAGGATCTCCCATGAAAAAAGAAGCCTTATCTTTGACGCAGGACTGGGACAAGACTTTTCCCAAAAGCGACAAAGTGAACCACAGCAAAGTCACCTTCGTCAACCGCTACGGCATCACACTGGCGGCGGATCTGTATGTGCCGAAAAACGCCGCGGACAAGCTGCCGGCGATCGCGGTCTGCGGTCCGTTCGGCGCGGTCAAGGAGCAGTGCGCCGGATTGTATGCGCAAACGATGGCGGAGCGCGGCTTTTTGACGTTGGCGTTTGACCCGTCGTTCACCGGCGAAAGCGGCGGCAATGTGCGATATATGGCGTCGCCCGACATCAACACCGAAGATTTCATGGCGGCGGTCGATTTCCTGTCGCTGTGCGATATGGTTGATCCCGAACGCATCGGCATCATCGGCATCTGCGGCTGGGGCGGCATGGCGCTGAATACGGCGGCGCTCGATACCCGCATCAAAGCGACGGCGGCGATGACGATGTACGACATGACCCGCGTGAACGCGAAGGGGTACTTTGACAGCGAGGACAGCGCCGATGCGCGCTACGCCAAAAAAGCGGCGATGTGCGCACAACGGATCGCAGACTGCAAAGCCGGCGACTACAAGCTCGGCGGCGGCGTGGTTGACCCGCTGCCGGCGGACGCCCCGTATTTCGTGAAGGATTACTATGACTACTATAAAACACCGCGCGGCTATCATCCCCGTTCGCTCAACTCGAACGGCGGCTGGAATGTCATCGGCTGCGAGAGCTTCATCAATCAGCCCATTCTGCAGTATGCCAATGAGATCCGCTCTGCGGTACTGATCGTCCACGGCGACGCGGCGCATTCCTGTTACTTCGGCAAGGATGCTTATGCGCATATGATCGACGGCAGTGCGTATACGGACAACAAAGAACTGCTGCTCATTCCCGGCGCGTCGCACACCGATTTATATGACGGCGGCGGAAAAAATGCCATCCCGTTCGATAAACTGGAAGCGTTCTTCGATACCTACCTGCAATAACGTTATTTTCAAAGGAGGTCTATCATGTCAAAAGTGCTTGTCATCACAACCAGCCTGCGTCAAAAAAGCAATTCCGACCTGCTCGCGCAGCACATGATCGCCGGCGCCAAAGACGCCGGACACGACGTGGCGGAAATCAGCCTGAAGGGGAAAGCCCTTCGCTTTTGCATCGGCTGCCTCGCCTGTCAGAAAACGCAAAAATGTGTCCTGCGGGATGACGCCGTCACGATTGCCGACGCGGTCAAAGACGCCGATACGCTCGTTTTTGTTACGCCGATTTATTATTACGAGATGAGCGGACAGATGAAAACGCTGCTCGACCGCCTGAATCCGCTGTACACTACGGATTACCGCTTCCGCAAGGTCTATATGCTCTCTGTTGCGGCGGAGGAAGAAGACTTTGTGCCGGAAAAAGCGGTCAGCGGTCTGCAGGGCTGGGTGGATTGCTTCGAGAAAGCCGCGCTCGCAGACACGCTGTTCTGCGGCGGCATCACCGGACCCGGCGAAGCGGCAGCGCAGCAAACGGCGCTTGATCGTGCCTATCAGTTTGGCAAAGGGCTGGCATAAGCCGGCAGCACAAAAGGCAGGGCTGACGCCTTGCCTTTTTTAGGAGAAGCGCACTTGCACGGGCAACAGGTTTTAAAAAAATGTCTGCAGCGTCGTGCAGATGCGGCTGCGGCGCTTGCTTTACAGGACTGAAAAGACTATAATCAGTACAGATGAAAGGAGTGGTTCCGATGAAACCGATTTCCCGTTTTCTGGCGTTTGCGCTTGCGTTTCTTCTGTTGGGTTTGTCCATGTCGGTTGCGTTTGCTGCCGGCGATGCGCCCGTTGCACAAACCATCAAAGGTGCTGTACGCGGCAAGGTACAGGACGGCCTGACCTGCTATTTTGGCATTCCGTTTGCAAAGACGACCACTGGCGCGCGCCGTTTTACGCCGCCGGAGCCTGCCGATACCTGGACGGGTGTACTGGATGCAACCAAGCAGCCGAAAGATCCCATTCAGGACAGTTACAACGCCCTGACGCAAAGCGAAGACAGTTTGAAGCTCGACCTTTGGATCCCACCGCACAAAGACGGTGAACCGCTCGCTGTGATGTTCTGGATTTACGGAGGCTCCTACGCCTATGGCGGCGTCGGCAAAAGCTACTACGATCTTTCCGCCATGGCGCGCGATACGGGTTGCATCCTTGTTGCTGCAAACTACCGACTCGGTGTGTGCGGCTTTCTTGACCTGCGCGATGCGGTACCCGGTGCGACCGCCAACAACGGCTTGCGCGATCTGACCTTGGCGCTGCAGTGGGTGCATGAGAATATTGCCTTTTTTGACGGAGACCCGCAAAACGTAACCGTGTTTGGACAATCGGCCGGCGCGGCGCTTGCGGATGCACTGCTTGCCGTTCCGGCAGCGGCACCGTATTTCGACAAGGTGATCTCGCAAAGCGCGTGTCTCGACTCGTTTTACGCGCCGGCGCAGGCAAAAACACTTGCGAATACGTGGCTTTCCCTGATGGGCAATCCCTCTGCAAAACAGTTGGCGTCGATGTCACCACGCAAGTTACTCTCGCGCAATGGGCTGCTGAATGTGAAGCAGACGATTGACGCCGGAATCAACTGTACGTTCAATCCGGTCATCGACGGCGAGTTTTTGACCTGTCATCCCTCACAGCTGCCGCCAAAACGTCTGCAAAAGAAGCTGCTGATCGGCTGTACAAAAAATGAAGCGGCAGTTTTCCTGTTTTTTGTGCTCTGGCCGTTGACAAAGACAAGGCTTGCGGACAAGATCATCATGCAAAACTTTTCTGCAGATCTGCGTCCGGCGCTGACGGATGGGATGCGTTTTCCATCGACGAAGGGGTTCATTGCGTTGACGACAGAGCGGATGTATCGCTATCCGATGACCATGCTGGCAGACCGCGCTGCCGAAAGTACAGAGGTTTATGCCTACCGCTACGACTATCAGCCGCCGGCAGTGAAGCTGCTCGGGCTCGGTGCGTTTCACGCAACAGAGATTCCTGTGCTGTTCGATTCCGGGCTGAAGCTCGGTCCCGTCACACTGAAGATTACCAACGGACAGGAAGCAAAGCAGGTCGGTGCACGCTTGCGAAGCTACTGGGGCAGCTTTGCCAAAACCGGCTGTCCTGACCCGGCGTGGACGCCGTATACTGCCGAAGAACGCGCCACATGCATTTTGGATACGACCGACAGAATAGAGCCGGATCCTTACGGTGCGCGGATGCATCTTTATCAAGACTATGTATCGCCATGGAAGCAATAAACGGAACATCGAAAAAAACAGACCTTGGGAGACAACTTCCTTGCGAAGCGCCCTCCCAAGGGCTGTTTTCGTTTATGTTGCTGCCATTGCGAACGCCATGTCAAACACGGCTTTGCATTCCTGCGGGAAGACGGTTTCGTGCCGCTGCTGTTTTGCCTGCGGGTCGAACATTGTCCACGGCCAGTCTGTTTTGCCGTAATCCTTCAGCTGCAGGGTGTTGCCGCTGACAAAGACTTCGGTGGGTCCGACAAAGCGGCTGAGTGTCTGCTGATAGCCGTGCAGCAGATCCTGATAGGCGGTGTCCGGGGCATTGCTGGTCATGAGCAGCAGCACCGGGATCGGCCGGTCATTGCAGCAGGGCGTTTCCAGATTATAGGTCAGGTTCTGGAAAATGAGCCGCTCATACAGTGCGCGGAACGATGCCGTCATTTCCGAAAGATAATTCGGTGAGCCGATGATCAGACCGTCCGCCGTGCGGATGGCGTCGAGGACGGGGGTCAGCCCGTCGCGGCAGATGCAGTGTCCTTTAAATTTTTCTCTTTTGCAGCCGAAGCAGGAGATGCAGCCGGTGTATTTTTCCAGGCGGAACAGATCGAACCGTTCAACCGCCGCTCCGGCAGCGCGGGCGCCGTTTTCCGCTTGCGCGATCAGGGTGTCCGTGTTCCAGCCCTTGCGCGGGCTGGCGTTGACGGCAATGATTTTCTTTTCCATGGGGGGTCCTCCGTCAGTCTTCGATGAGATATGCAGCGGCGATCTCGCCGTAATAGGCGATGTGGTCGTCGGTTTCAATGGTGTAGAATTTCTTGCGGATCTCTGCCGGCAGGCGGGTCGCATCCTGCGCTTCCCGGTAGATCACACGGCATTCCAAGGTCAGCGGGAACTCTTTGATCGACGGGACATCAACAACGTCCGGCGGCACAAGGGTCAGCCCGGCTGCAGCGATCTTGTCCATGTCTCTGCCGCTTTTTGTACCGCAGAGCGCAAAGGCATTCCGGTCGATTGCGCCGAGCGGAACATTCACCGTGAATGCCGGGTTCTGATCCAGCAGCTCCCGTGTAAAGCGGCAATCCCGCACATACGCGATGAAAACGTCCCGCTCCCAGATTCTGCCGATGTGTCCCCAGCCGATCACCATGGAGTTGACCTTGTCTTTGGCCCTGGTTGTCAGAAAAACCCCGCGCCGCAGCGCTTTCGTAATTGTGTCTGCATAGGCTGTCACGTCGATGGGTCTTTTGTTCATAAGCACCGTCCTTTTTGTGTGATTTGTCCCTTTTATTATATCGGAATTTCGCCAAAAGTAAAGAGTAAAAAATATTCACCCGTCCGCGCGGCAGATTCCCTGCTGCAATCAGGACGGGCAAAAAAAACAACAGCCGCGGCCTTTTTACAGGCTGCGGCTGTAGATTTGTCTCACACGTATTCTACCTGGATGGCGTCAAAGCGGCATTTCTGCGCGCAGGCGCCGCATTGGAAGCATTTGTTCTGGTCAATTGTGAACGGCTGCTTGACTTCGCCGAACGGCGCGTCTGCCGCGCAGATCCGGCGGCAAAGGGTGCAGCCCTTGCATTTTTCGGCGATGATCGTCACCTTTTTGATTTTGCGCCAGCCGTCCGGCGCAGTGATGGCGCTGTTGGGACAGATGCGGCTGCACTGCCCGCATTCCACACACTTTTTTTCATCAATGGTGTAGACGCTGGCAACATCGTTTGCCGCACCGGCGGCGTTATACAGACAGACATAGGCGCACGCGCCACAGCCGACGCATTTTTCGGCGTTCAGTTGAAATGCCATACTGTTACCTCCTTAACCGCCCGACGCCGGCGAGAGTACCCAGATTTCATCGCCGTCCGCCAGTTTGTGGCTCTTTCTGGTGCAGCGTTCGCCGTTGACGAACAGCACCACGTGCTTGAATGCGAGCTTTTCCGGCTTTTCGAGCGCCGGGTTTGCCGCGTGGTTTTCTGCGTACCGTTCTTCGATCGTTTGATTGATGGAGTCGAACAGGTCGCCGACTTTCTCAATCTGTAGCGTCTCTTTCGCGAGATGGGTGTCCATTCGCAATACGCCGAAGAGCTTGACTGTGACTGTTGCCATTTGCCGCACCTCCTCAGTCGTCCTTGCGCATCGCACGGGCGACGGCGTCGTCATAATACTTTTTGTCGAGGATGATTCCGAGCGATTTCAGCCGGTGGTAAGTCGGAATGCCGTGCTTCCAGCCGCGGCCGCGGTAATAGACTTTGCGCATCTGATCCAGCGGCACTTTGGTGCGCGGGTTCTTCGGATCCTGCAGCTCGTCGGTCAGCCGCTTCGGCAGGACGTCGGCATCCGCCTTCTGGCCGAGGATGACGTTGGCGATACGCTCGGTGTTGTAGCCGTAGGCGCCCCAGGTCAGCATGGACGCGACGGACGTTTTCATGCCGGTGGCAAGATGTACCGCCTTGATATGCGGCAGCAGCGGCAGGGGGATCTTTGCAACCTTTGTGAAATGAGACAGCAGATTGACGATCGGTCCGACATAGGGGAAGACCGCCAGAATGATTTTGGTGACCGCCCAGTTCGGCTTGTCAACCAGGAAACCGGGGAAGACAGCGTAGCTCGTGAACAGGCAGCTGCCGCAGCCGGAAACGGCTTCCATCAGATTTTGCAGCATGATGGCGAGCGCCGCTTTGCCGTGGGGCGTCAGGGAATCGACGTCGAGGCCGAGGCCTTCAAGCACCACAAGGTAGCCCGCGTTCAGGTGGCAGCCGCCGCGGTTGGCAGTGGCGTAGCCGAGACCGTGACCGACCGCGTGGCGCGGTTCATATGCCGCAAGCTCCATGCCCTTGGCGTGGATGGCGTACTCCTTGCCGCCGAACTTCTGCGACATCCGTTTGCTGCCGTCGGCGAGCAGGTTGCCTTCGCCGCGGCGATAGGCGATGTCTTCGAACATCTGCGACAGGTTGTCGATCTCACCGAAATGGACGCCGAAATCATGCACGCCTTTTTCCGCAAGCTCCATCGCAAACGCCACGGAGCCGGCGCAGGAGATGGTGTCCATGCCGAGCTCGTCAAGCTCGTAGTTCCAGCGCAGGATGGCTTCGATATTGTCGTTGAGAATGTTCGGGCCGAGCAGACCGAGCGTTTCCAGCTCCGGCCCCTTGACCACTTTTTCACCCACCTTGCACATTCGCGCGCAGCGGATGACGCAAGTGGTGCAGGCGGCGTTCGAAACCAGATGGTTTTCCGCCAGTTCTTCACCCGAGACGCTTTCAAAGCCGTCATAGCGGCCGGCGGAAAAGTTCTTTGTCGCAAGGATGGAATGTGCCTGCATCTGCGAGACCAGACCCGCCGTGCCGAGCTTCGGCAGCTGCCGGCCGGTCAGCGGATGATTTTTCAGTGTTTTGATCCATTTGACATTCAGCGCGCGCAAAGCCGCTTCGTCATAGATTTCCGGCAGCTTTGTGCCGAAGGCGGTGACCGCTTTCAGATTCTTGCTGCCGAAGACCGCGCCCACGCCGCCGCGTCCGGCGGTGCGGTCATTGGAAAACACACAGGCGTACAGCACCTTGTTTTCGCCCGCGGGGCCGATGACGAGCCGCCCGGGGTACTGCTTGAGCTTTTCCTGCGCTTCTCCGGTTTTGGTACCCCAAAGGGGCGCCGCATCCAGAAATTCTACATTGTCCGCTGTGATGTGGACATGGACGGGCGTTTCGGATTTTCCGGTGATGATCGCGGCGTCGTAGCCGGCGCGTTTGAGCGTCAGACCGAAGTCGCCGCCGCAGTTGGACGACGTGAGAATGTTCGTCAGCGGGGAGATCGTTGAAATGTTGAAACGCGATGTGTTCGGGCAGCCCGTGCCGGTCAGCGGACCGGTCGTGATCACGAGCCAGTTATCCTCATCAAACGCTTTCATGGTCGGCGTAATGTGCTTGAGCAAAATGTCCGCCGCCATGATCTTGCCGCCGAGGGTTCGTTTGCGGTCGGCGTCTGTCCACGGATATTCGCCGAATGTCCGTTTAGAAAGGTCGATCATCAAAACCTTTCCCATATAGCCTTTCAGAGAAGTCAAGTTGCATCCGCTCCTTCTGTTGGATTTTTCAGTTGCAGTAATTCGATGGTTCGGTTATCATAGCAATAAAGTATCCCCGTCGGGTCGTTTCGTTTTAAAAACAGGTCAATGGCGCATTGCGCCTGCAGCGCGCCGATGATACCTGCCGTTGCGCTCACAGCGCGGGTTTTTCTGCGCGGCTGCATCAGACAGCCTGCTGTTTCGGGATCGGGCGCCTTGCCGGGTATGGCGGTATAGACCGTGCCGTAAAAGCCGTCAAGACTGCCGTTGATGCAGGGCTTTCCCGCCGTACAGCAGTACGCCCAGCCGATACGCCGCGCCGCGGTGTTGTCCGCTGCGAGCAGCAAAAGGTCGCAGTCGTCTGCTTCACGCAGGTCATCCGGCGTTTCGATTTTACGTTCAACCGCTTCGATGGTGACGTCCGGTGCAAAGGCGCGCAGCTTTTCGCGCAGCAGGGTCGCTTTCGGTCTGCCGACGTCCTGCGGCGTATAAAAAAACTGGCGGTTGAGGTTGCGTGCTTCGATACGGTCAAAATCAAAGAGGACCAGCCGACCGATGCCGGCGCCGCACAAATGCACCGCGATGTTCGTGCCGAGACCGCCGCAGCCGAGGATGGCGGCGCTGCAGCCGGAAATATCAAAGCCCTGTACGTCTGCTTTTTGATTCATTTTCCGTAGTTTCCTCCGCAGGACTGTGTGTTGCCGGAGAGCGTTTCCACTGCGTGCGGAAACACGGGCAGAATCACGTCCATGGATTCCCGAACGGCTTTCGGGCTGCCGGGGAGGTTAATGATGAGCGTTTTGCCGCGGATGCCGCTGACGGCGCGCGAGAGCATGGCATTGGGTGTGACGGCAAGGCTCTTCATGCGGATCGCCTCGCTGATTCCGGGTGCCTCGCGGTCAATGACCGTCTTCGTTGCCTCCGGGGTGACGTCGCGCGGCGCAAAGCCCGTGCCGCCGGTGGTCAGGATGATGTCGGCGCCTTTTTCGTCGGCGAGTGACCGCAGCGCGTTTGCAATCTGCGCCTTGTCATCCGGCACCAGTACATAAAAGGTCTCTTCCGACAGCGGTGCAACCAATTCCTGCAAAAGCGCACCGCTTTGATCTTCGCACAGGCCGGCGGCGCAGCGGTCGCTGGCACAGACAATGCCGAATTTCATCGCAATCACCTCTTTCATCTCTTTTCTATCATACAGGATTTTCGAAAACTTTTCAAGTTGTTTCCGGAAAAATGCGGCAGATTTGCAGTTTATTAGAGAAAAGTAATTGAAAAAAACAGGGAAACTACTTTTCAATTACCCGAAAGTGTGATAAACTGAAAGCATCAAATGTCCGAAAAAGGCGTGTGCCTTTGCGGATCTGTGCTGTTGGAAGGGAGACGACGGAATGCTGCAGGTCATTGCTAGAGAAGATGCCATACAGTGCGTGGAGACCTGCGCCGCGCGTCTGGCGGTCCGGACGGAAGTGTTGCCGTTGCGATGTGCCTGCGGGCGTGTACTGGCGCAGGACATCATCAGCGAACGCGCCGTGCCGCCGTTTGACCGCTCGACGATGGACGGGTTTGCTGTCTGCGCGGCGGATACCTTCGGCGCGGGTGCAGCCATTCCGGCGGAGCTTGCGGTGGTTGCCGACATCAAAATGGGCGAAGCGGCGACGGCGGTCCTTTCCCGTGGGCAGTGCGCACGCATTGCGACCGGCGGGATGCTGCCAAAAGGTGCTGACGCTGTGGTCATGGTGGAGCAAACGGAGGACCTCGGTGACCTATGCCTTTGCTACGGGGCGGTTGCGCCCGGCGCAAACGTGACCAGAAAGGGCGATGACATTGCGTGCGGCAGTGCGGTTCTGCGGCGCGGCACGGCGCTCGGTGCCGGACAGATCGGTGCGCTCGCGTCTCTCGGTGTGCGGCAGGTGCCGGTCTTTGAAAAACCGCGTGTGGCGGTGATCTCCACCGGGGATGAGCTGGTGCAGGCTGACCCGACGGACGGACAAATCTGTGACTGCAACAGCGATCTGCTGTATGCCGCGGCAACCGCTGACGGCTGCGAGGTGTTTTGCTTCGGTGCGGTGAAGGATGACCGCGCACAGATCCGTGCGGCGATGGAAGCGTGCCTTGCGCGCGCAGATATCATTCTGATTTCCGGAGGATCCTCTGCCGGTGCAAAAGACATGACCGTCGGGATTCTGCGTGAACTCGGCACCGTGCATTTTCACGGCATTGCCATGAAGCCCGGCAAACCGACCATTTTCGGTACCGTGGGCGAAAAGCTTGTTTTCGGGTTGCCCGGACATCCGCTTGCGGCGTATTTCGTATATCGCACGGTGGTCTGCGCGGCTTTGCAAAAGTTGCTGTGTCTGCCGCAGCAGATGCCGATCGGAAGCGGACGGCTGCTGGAAAACATTCCGTCCAACCATGGCAGAGAGGAACTGCTCTGCGTCAGGATCGACAAAAACGGCGGCGTGACGCCGCTGCATACCAAGTCCGGCATTCTCTCCGTGCTGACTGAGGCGCAGGGCTATGTGCGCATCTCCCGCAACGCAGAGGGACTGCAAAAGGGCGAAGAAATTGATATTTACAGGTTGTGAGACTATGAAGCATCGCTATCTTGAAAATCTGCCGCTGCCGCAGGCAAAGGACCGCTTTTTCGGCCGCCTGCGCGATGTCGGCTTTGAAGCGCGGACAGAGGCTGTAGATACCGTGCAAGCGTGCGGACGCATCACGGCAAAGGCGGTCTACGCCGCCATCTGTGCGCCGCACTATAACGCGAGTGCCATGGACGGCGTGGCTGTGAACGCGGCTGTTACCTTCGGCGCAAGTGAGAAAACACCGCTGACACTGACGCCGGCGGATTATATTGTGGTCGATACCGGCGATCCGCTGCCGGACGGCACGGACGCGGTCATCATGGTTGAAGACCTCATCGACGCGCCTGACGGCTGCTATACCATTCTTGCGGCGGTGCGGCCGTGGCAGAATGTGCGGCAGGTCGGCGAAGACATCTGCATGGGCGATATGATCGCACCGTGCGGTACCGTGCTGACGCCGGCGCTGTGCGGCGCGCTGCTTGCCGGCGGCGTTACAACCGTTGACGTGCTGAAAAAACCCGTTGTCGGCATCATTCCGACCGGGGACGAGATCGTTGCGCCGACCGCAACCCCTGCCAAGGGCGACATCATCGAATTCAACTCGACCGTTTTTCGCGGTATGCTGGAAGGCTGGGACGCGGATGTGCGGGTCTTTCCGATCACAAAGGACGACAAGGCGCTGCTGCGCGCGGTACTGGAAGAGGCACTCTCCCGGTGCGATATGGTGCTGGTCTCGGCGGGCTCCTCCGCCGGCCGGGATGATTATACGTCGGAGATCATCGCGTCGCTCGGTACGGTGCTCGTACACGGCATTGCCATCAAGCCCGGTAAGCCCGCCGTGCTCGGCGAAGCGCGGCAAAAGCCGGTGATCGGTCTGCCGGGGTACCCGGTGTCCGCGATCGTTGTTATGGAGGAGATTGTGCGCGAAACGGTTGATTTGTATTATGCAAGAACGCCGAAAGCACCGCAGATCGTGGAAGGCGTGCTGGCGAAGCAGATTGTTTCCTCACTCAAATATACTGAATATGTGCGCGTGTCGCTCGGCAAGATCGGAGATACGCTGTCCGTCTCGCCGCTTCCGCGCGGCGCGGGCGTCATCAGCAGCTTTACCAAAGCGGATGGTATGCTAGTCATTGACCAGAACTGCGAGGGCCTTTTGGCCGGGGAACGGGTGCAGGTACGCCTGCTTTGCGATCCGGCGGCGATTGAACAGACCCTGATCGTCACCGGCAGCCACGATCCGCTGATCGACGAGGTGCGCGATCTGCTGAAAAAGAGCGGCGCGGCGTTCCGCGTCAATTCCACCCATGTCGGGTCCATGGGTGCGATCTATGCCGTCAAAGGCGGTCTTGCACACCTTGGCGGGATTCATCTGCTGGACACCGAAACGGGCGTTTACAACAAAAGTTATGTCAAAAAATATTTTCCGGACGGCGGCGCAGCCCTTGTCAAAGGCGTCGGCCGCGTACAGGGGCTGATGGTTAAAAAAGGCAACCCCTGCGGCATCCGGTCGTTCGCCGATGTGGCGCGGGTGCGCTACGTCAACCGGCAGCGCGGCGCGGGTACGCGGATTTTGTGCGATTACCTGCTGCAGAAAAACGGCATTGCGCCGCAGGATGTGGACGGTTACGACAATGAGGAGTTCACCCATACCGGCGTGGCGGCGCTGATTGCCGCAGGCAACGCGGACACGGGCCTCGGCATCCTTTCCGCCGCGAAGATCTATGACCTTGATTTCATTCCGATCTGTACGGAAGTCTATGAGTTTCTGGTGGACGAGCAGTACCTTGACGACCCGATGGTGCAGGCGTTTTTTGCGGTGCTGCGGTCTGAAGAATGCCGCAGCCGGCTTGAAGCTATGGGCGGCTATCTGCTGGAGGAGGAAGCGACATGCTGACACATCTCAACGCACAGGGCGAAGCGAACATGGTGGACGTCGGTGCAAAGGCGGTCACGTTCCGTACCGCGAAAGCCTACGGCCGCATCCGGATGCAGAAAGAGACGCTGCAGGCGCTGCTGGCGGCAAATCTTAAAAAAGGTGACGGCCTTGCCGCGGCGCGGCTTGCCGGCATCATGGGCGCGAAGCGGACATGGGAGCTGATCCCGCTGTGTCACAACATCCCGATCGATAAGGTGGATGTTTCCTTTGTGCCGCAGGACGACGGTGTGCTGGACATTTTTGCCGAAACGAAGTGCAGCTACAAAACGGGTATCGAAATGGAGGCGCTGACGGCGGTGAGCGTGGCGGCGCTGACGATTTATGATATGTGCAAAGCCATTGACCGCAGCATGGTGATCGAGGAGATCCGGCTGCTGAAAAAAACGGGCGGAAAGAGCGATTATCATGCTGACTGATTCCTTCGGACGCACGATCGATTATCTGCGCGTGTCGGTCACGACCCGCTGCAACCTCAACTGTGTGTACTGCGGCAAACCCGATTGTGAGAAAAAAGAAGCGGAACTGACGCTGCCGCAGATCGAAACGCTGGTGCGCGCCTTTGCACGCTGCGGCATCAGAAAGGTGCGCATTACGGGCGGTGAACCGCTGGTGCGTGCGGACATTGCCGCAATCACAAGAGCCATTGCGCAGACGCCCGGCATAGAGACCGTGGCGCTGACCACAAACGGGGTTTTGCTCGCGCCGCTGGCGAAGAAGCTTGCCGACGCGGGACTGCAAAGCGTCAACATCAGCCTCGACAGCACGGACGGCAGCACCTATCGCCACCTGACCGGCGCGGATGTGCTGCAGCGAGTGCTTGACGGCATCGCCGCCGCGCAGGATGCCGGACTGTCGCCGATCAAGATCAACGCGGTGCTGATGAAGGGCGTGAACGCCGACGGCGCCGGCGCACTGATCGACCTTGCAAGGCGCGGACCGGTCGATGTGCGTTTCATTGAACTGATGCCGTTTTCCGATGCCGGCGAGACCGACGGGCTGCGCGTGACAAGCGACGAACTGCTGCGGCAGTTCCCGTTTCTGACGCCGCTGCCGGAAGACGCGAACGAGACCGCGCAGTATTATACGGCGCCGGATTTTTGCGGCCGTGTGGGCTTCATCAGCCCGGTCAGTCACAAGTTCTGTGACCGCTGCAACCGGGTACGCCTTCTTGCAAACGGCAGCGTCCGGCTGTGCCTCGCGGCGAACGAGACGTTTGACCTGCTGGCGTATTTGCAGGATGAGGACGCTTTGTGCGCACAGATCAAACGTTTGATTTTACAAAAGCCTGCCGCGCACGCGTTCGGCAGGATCAAAACAGAACACGGACTGAGCAGAACAGGAGGCTGACATGGCAACGGTACTTTCCATCAATATCAGTGAGAAAAAAGGAACGCCGAAAACAAAAATCCCCGCAGGCGTTCTGATTGAAGATTTCGGCTTTGAAGGCGACGCCCACGCCGGAAAATGGCACCGGCAGGTCAGCTTGCTTGCCAAAGAGAGCATTGCGAAGGCTGAGGGGATGCGCACGGACGGGCTGTGCCACGGCCTGTTCGCCGAAAACATCACCACCGAAGGCATCACGCTGCATACGCTGCCTGTCGGCACCCGGCTGCAGATTGGCGATGAGGCGGTGATCGAAATTTCGCAGATCGGCAAGGAATGCCATGACGGCTGCGCCATCCGGCAGTTGGTCGGACAGTGCATCATGCCGCGTGAGGGTGTGTTTGCCCGCGTAATCACCGGCGGTACCGTAAAAGAAGGCGATGACATCCGGGTGCTGTAAAAGGATCGGACGGATCTGCAAATATCAAAAAACGGAAGGGAAGAGAGATTCATGAAAAAAGTATTCTGTATTCTGTTGACCTTGCTGCTGCTGGCAGTTCTTGCCGTACCGGCATTTGCAGCGTCGATCTATGAATCCTACGTTATTCCGAAGGGTTCGGTGCGTATGGTCGCGCACCGGGGCTACAGCGCTGTGGCGCCGGAAAACACACTGCCGTCATTCCGCCTTGCCGGAGAGAATGCGTTCTGGGGCGCGGAATGCGACATATCGCCCACAAAGGACGGCGTATGGATCATCATGCACGACGACACGGTCGACCGGACGACCGACGGCGAAGGAAAGGTCGCCGACCTGACATACGACGAAATTGCCGCACTGACCATCGACGCGGGCAACAATATCGATCAGTACCCGGACACGAAGGTGCCGACGCTGACGGAATACCTGGATGTCTGCAAAGAATATAACATGCACCCCGTGATTGAAATCAAGGAGTGCGCGCCCGCGGAGAGTATGGAGGCGCTTGCCGCACTGCTGTGCGCCCGGGAAGAAAAAGAGATGTTCACGATCATTACCTTCGGAAAAGCGCAGGCGGCGCGGATCAAACAGCTGATGCCGGAAACGCCGGTCTATTTGTTGATTGGCGGCGTACCGGCGGAACAGTTCCCCGAAGCGGTGCAGTTCTGTCTGGACAACGGACTTGACGGCTTGGATTTCGCCTCTGTATGGGGCCGGAAAGAGGTCAGAATGGTACAGAAGGCCGGTCTCAAAACCATGGTCTGGACGATTGACGAGCGCAAGGACGCCGAAAAGTATTATCGTTGGGGTGTGCGTGACATCACGACAAATGCGCTGACGGAGATGACCCCGCAGGGAAACTTTTTCCAGCGGATCCTCTGGTGGTTCCGTGATTTGTTCTACACGATCAAGGTGCGGCTCGCCGCGGTGTTTTAAGCAAACTGATTCTGCAAAACCGCAATCTGAAAAAGGAGCACACCTATGGAACTGATCAAATCTGCCGTGAACATCGGACTCGAACGGCCCGTGAAGATTTTGCATGTCACGGATTCCCATATCGGTCTTGTCGACGAGCGGGATAATGCACGCAAACATGCCCTTGCCGGCCGGCTGCACGCCCCGGAAAAAGAGCAGTACCTCGCACAGCATCTTGCTTATGCAAAAGAACACTGTGACCTGCTGGTGCATACGGGCGACCTGATGGACTTTGTTTCCCATGCGAATGTGGAGATGGCGCGTGCGTTTGTCCGGCAGGAAAAGGTCTTCTTTATCGCCGGTAACCATGACTATTCGCAGTATGTGGGTGAGGCGTGGGAGGACAACGCCTACCGTATGAACAGCTATATGGATATCGACCGTATGGGCGGGCTCGGCGTCCCGATGCTGTTCAATGCCCGCGTTGTCGGCGGCGTGAACATCGTCGGCATCGACAATAGCTACTATCTGTTCGCAGACTGGCAGCTGTGGCGGCTGCAGCAGGAAGTAAAAAAGGGATTGCCGATCCTTCTGGCATTTCATGATCCGCTGTTTGAAGAATCGCTGTACCGGCATCACAAAGCGGTTTCTTCTGAGTTTTGTACCTATCTTGTCGGCTGCGACGAGGAGCACCTTTTGAGCTACAGCGAGTTCCGCGCGGTACAGCAGCGGCCGGACGCGCCGACAATGCGCATGATCGACTATATCAAAAGCGAACCGCTGATCAAGGCGATTCTCACCGGGCACCTGCATTTCAGCTTTGAAAGCAACCTGACGCCGACCCTGCCGCAATTTGTCACTGGCGGCGGCTACAGCGGCGTCGCGCGGGAAGTGACACTTTTGTGATGCAGATCAAAAGCCTGCTGTGCTGCGGCCGGAGCAGGCTTTTCTGTTTTGATTCCATGATGAAAAGGGGAAGACAACTATGAAAACGATTTTGTTTCAGGGCGATTCCGTCACGGATTGCGCCCGCGACCGGCAAGGCGGCGACAACCTCGGCAACGGCTATCCGCGGCTGATTGAAGCGTCGCTCGGCTATGACTGTCCCGGGGCGTACCGTTTTCTGAACCGCGGCGTCAGCGGCGACCGTATCCTCGACGTCTATGCGCGGATCGTGCGGGATATTCTGTATCTCCGCCCGGACTGCATGAGCCTTCTGATCGGCGTGAACGATATCTGGCACGGTCTTGACGGGAATAACGGTACGGGTACGGCACGGTTTGAAAAGGTGTATGACATTCTGCTCGACGAAGTGCGTACTGCACTGCCGGATCTTCGGCTGATGCTGCTGGAACCGTTCGTGCTGCACGGTACCGCCACCGACGACCGCCCGGACCGGCCGGATCGCTTTGCCGTGTTTGACGGCGGTGTGCGGGAACTTTCTTCCATCGTGCGGCGTCTCGCAGAGCAGTACGGCGCCGTGTTTGTTCCGCTGCAGGAAAAATTTGACGCCGCCGCCAAAGCTGCGCCGCCGGCCTATTGGCTCTACGACGGTGTACACCCCACCGCAAAGGGACATGAACTGATCAAGCGCGCCTGGCTGGACGCGTTTGCAGACATGGACCTGTAAATATGTTATGCTTCAATCTTTCTTCAAGGTTCGCCTTTAGAATAGAGTTGAAACGGAGGTAGAACGATGAAAGTATTGCTTGCGGAAGACGAAAAAAGAATGAACCGGGCGCTCTGCGAACTCCTGCGGCAGGAGGGGTATGACGTCGACGCGGTGGAAAACGGCGAAGACGCGCTTTACGCCATTGAAGGCGACATCTATGATCTGATCGTACTCGACGTGATGATGCCCGGTATGAACGGCTATGATGTGGCGCGGCAGGCTCGATTTGCCGGGATTCGCACACCGATTTTGATGCTGACTGCAAAAGGAGAGCTGGACGACAAGGTGGAAGGCCTTGACAGCGGCGCAGACGATTATCTGACCAAGCCCTTCATGACGCGGGAGCTGCTTGCGCGCCTGCGGGCGCTCGGCAGGCGCGGGATGCCGAGCGCGGACGGCGGTCTGTCGTTTGAAGATCTGACGTTGGACGTAAAAAACGCCACGCTGCGCTGTGAAAACGGAAAGAGCGTACGTCTCGGCGAAAAGGAGCTGCATATCCTCGAATACCTGATTGCAAATCAGGGCCGGGTGCTCACGCGCGAACAGATTGCGCTGAAAATCTGGGGCTATGAGAGCGACGCCGAATACAACAACGTGGAGGTCTATATGTCCTTTGCCCGCAAAAAGCTCGCCTTTGTGGAGTCGCGCTGCGAGATCAAGGCGAAGCGCGGCATCGGCTATGAATTGAGGTGCCGGAATGTTTGACAAAACAAGACGCAGAATCGTTTTTACAGTGGTCGGGTCGCTGCTGGTGCTGATGGCCGTGGCACTGACCACGATCTTTGTTTCCAACCAGTTGGCCCTGCGGCGTGAGAACAAAGAAATGCTGCAGACATACGTTGAACGGTTTACATTGGAAGAACCGCCGGCGGCGAAGGAAACGGAGATAAAACCGGACAAGGCACAGGACGGGATGCGCGCGGAGGGTGAAATGCCGCCGGGTCCGCCGGCGGATGACCGCTTCAAAAAGAACGAGCCGGCGTTTCATCTGTCTACGTTTTATTCGGTCGCCTTTGCGAAGGACGGCACGGTGCTTTCCGTCCGCAACGGCAACGATGAGCTGCAAAGCGAAGCGTCGCTGCTGGAGATCGCCGACGCCGTACTGAAAAAGGGAAAGCGGGACGGAACGATCGGCAGCATGAGCTACCTCGTGGATGTGCAGACGGACTATACGCTCGTCGCCATGCTGGACGGGACGATCAGCAACCACAATCAGAAAACGCTCGTTCGGCTGATGCTTCTCATCGGTACGATCGCGCTGGCAGCGCTGTTCGTTGTTTCGATCTTTATTGCCCGCCGGATCGTGCATCCGCTGGAAGAAAATGACAAACGGCAAAAACGCTTCGTTTCCGATGCGGGGCATGAACTGAAAACTCCGATTGCCGTCATCTCGGCCAACAGCGAACTGCTGCGGCGGGAGATCGGCAGCAGCGAATGGCTTGATAACATCGACTATGAGAACGAACGGATGTCGGACCTCGTACAGCAGTTGCTGCTGCTGTCCCGGGCGGAAAACGGCGATCTGCCGAAGGAGACGCTTGATCTGTCGCAGCTCGTCAGCGGCGAAGTGCTGCCGTTTGAAAGCCTTGCTTTTGAAAAGGGCAGAGAGATCAATGCCGAAATCGAGCCGGAGATTCACACCGAAGGCAATCCGAGTCAGCTGCGCCAGCTTGTATCCATCCTGCTCGACAATGCGCTGTCGCACGGTACGGGAAACGCGATTACGCTCACCCTGCGCCGGGAACGGCACACTGCGCTGCTGCAGGTCGCAAACGCAGCGCCCGCAATGACCGCAGAGGAAACCGAACGGCTGTTTGACCGGTTTTACCGCACCGATACGGCGCGAAATGAAACCGGCGGGCACTACGGCCTCGGGCTGTCCATTGCCAAGGCCATCACAGAAGCGCACGGCGGAACGATCCGCGCATCGTACAAAGAGGGGACGGTTGTGTTCACCGCGACGATCCCGATCAAAAAATAAGCATTTTATCTGACCGCCTGAAGGACATTCCTTCGGGTGGTTTTGATTTTGCAAAAAAACAATTAAAATCATTCATTTCTTCAATCTGCCTTCAATCTTCGCCCGGATAATAGGCAGCAGAAAGCGGGAAACACCGCGATCAATTCACAACATAAGGAGCGTTATATCATGAAGAAACTCATTGCAATTCTGCTGGCAGCAGCCATGGTTCTGCTGAGCTTTGCAGCCTGCAGCAAAACGGAAACGACCGACAGCGACACGGCTGTCTCGCAGGAAACAGACATACAGACGGGTGACGCCGAAGACCGGCCGACCCCGCCGGATGGCAGCGCACCGGACGGCAATATGCCGGGCGAACCGCCGGAAGGCGCCCCAAACGGTACCCCGCCGGAAGGCGCACCGAACGGTACCCCGCCGGAAGGCGGCCCGGGCGGCGCACCCGGCAGCAGCGCAGACATCACGTATGACGGTGCGACAACGCTGACCGCTGCGGCAAGTGAAACCGGCAAGACCTACGCAAGCACCACAGCAGACCAGAGCGCACTGCTGATTGCAACCGGCGACGATGTTGCGATCACAGACGCGACCGTCACAAAGACCGGCGATTCCGACGGTGGGGACAACTGCAACTTCTATGGCCTCAACGCTGCGGTGCTGGTGAAGGACGGCGCAACCGCAACGATCACCGGCGGCACGATCACGTCCGATGCGGACGGCGCCAACGGCGTGTTCTGCTACGGCGGCAACGGCGGACAGAACGGCGCGGCCGGCGATGAAACCACACTCGTGATCAAGGACACGACCATCACCACGACCGGCGACGGCGCCGGCGGCATCATGACCACGGGCGGCGGCATCACGAACGCCGAAAACCTGACCGTTACAACAAGCGGCCGCTCCTCCGCACCGATCCGTACCGACCGCGGCGGCGGCACCGTCACCGTGGACGGCGGCACCTACACCTCAAACGGGCTCGGTTCCCCGGCCATCTACTCCACGGCTGACGTCACGGTCTCAGACGCGGTGCTCGTTTCGAACCTCTCTGAAGGCGTGTGCATCGAAGGACACAATTCCATCACGCTGTCAAACTGCGATCTGACCGCCAACAACACAAAATGCAACGGCAACGCCACCTTCTATGACACGATCATGATTTACCAGTCCATGTCCGGCGACGCCGACAGCGGCACCTCGAGCTTCACCATGAACGGCGGCAGCCTCACCAGCAAAAGCGGCCACGTCTTCCATGTGACGAATACCGACGCCGTGATCTCGCTTTCCGGCGTAAACATCAAAAACACTGACAAGGAGAACGTTTTGCTTTCGGTCTGCGATGACGGCTGGAGCGGCGCGGGCAACAAAGCGACGCTGAACGCTTCAAAGCAGACGCTTTCCGGTGCGATTCTCGTCGGCAGCAACGCCGAACTGACGCTGCAGCTCTCCGACGGGTCCGCATTCACCGGGTACGTGGACGGCAAGATCACAAACGCAAGCGGCGAAACCGTATCCACCGAGGTCGGCACCGTGAACGTGACGCTTGACAGCACAAGTACCTGGACGCTCACCGGCGACAGTTATGTCACGAGCTTTACCGGCAGCGCCGCCAACGTGATTGCGAACGGCTATACGCTGTATGTCAACGGCACGCCGCTGACCGGAACAAAATAAGAAAAGTTTAAGCACCTTCAATCTATGTTCAATCTTTGCACGGATAATAGATATCAGAAAGCGGGAAACAACCGCAAGAAAAAGGAGGCAACCTCAATGAAACGCACATCGGCTTTTTCAAAAATCCTTTCCATCACGATCAGCCTGCTGTTGCTGCTGACGCTGGCGGTACCGTCCTTCGCGGCCGCCGACAGTGACAGCGCAAACGCAACGCGCTTTGTCTTTTCCGACAGCGGCATCACCGTGACGGAAGGCGCCTATACGGGATATAAAGTCAAAGGCACGGCGCTGTCCATCACGGAAGCGGGCACCTACACGGTCTCCGGCACCTGCGCCGGCGGCACGATCGTCATCAAAAAGAATGTCACGGGTGTGACGCTGATCCTGAACGGACTGACGCTTTCGGCATCGGCAACGGCACCCATCACCTGCAACAAGGGCAGCGGCGTCACCATCGTTGCGGCGGCAGGCAGTGTGAACAACCTTGCCGACGACAAGTACAATAACGACGACATTTACACCGATGAGACCCTTTACCCCGACATTGAAAACGCCGTCATCAAATGTAAGGACGGTTCCAATGTCACCATCTGCGGTACCGGCACGATCAACGTGACCGCCAACGGCAAAAACGGCGTCAAGGGCGGCGCCGACCTCTATGAAGAAGACGAGGACGGCAACGCGACGACCACGCTGCTCTCCACGGCATCTCTGACGATCGAGGATGTGACGCTCAACATCAGCGCCGGCGTGGGCGACGGTCTGAAGAGTGACAAGGAACTGAACCTTCTCTCCGGCAGCATCACGGTTTCCGCAGCGGACGACGGCATCAAGAGTGATTACACGCTGAACATCGGCGCGACCGATACCGAGGGTCCGACAATCAATATCACCAAAGCGGCCGAAGGTATGGAAGGCGCGGTGATCAACGTCTATTCCGGCAACATCACCGTCAATGCGACCGACGACGGCATCAACGCCGCCAACGGCGACATCGCCGACCGCAGCGCGGACTTCCAATACAACCAGTACGGCGGCTATGTTTATATCAACTGCACAAACGGCGACGGCCTTGACTCTAATGGCAGCGCCACGCTCAAAGGCGGCACGCTCGAAGTCTATGCGCCCTCACAGGGTGACGGCGACCCGATCGACACCGAATACGGCTGCACGCTTTCCGGCGCGACGGTGCTTGCGGTCGGCCACGCGATGATGCAGCAAAGCTACAGCGGCACCTATGTGACCTTCGGCGCAAGCGGCGGAATGGGCGGCTTTGGCGGTAACACCGGCAGT
>CACYCR010000147.1 GCA_902772935.1 Oscillospiraceae bacterium | reverse complement strand
TCATCCACTTCCTCTGCTACTTCCTGCATATTCCCGAATAATTCAACCATTCATGCATCTTGGCCGCAGCCCATTCGGGCTGCGGCTGTTGCTTTGTGTAATAATATTGGAAAAACCTTCGGCGTTTGCATGCTGTTCCGTACCGCAATTATAAAACCGCCGAAAGGGTTTCCTGCGCAAATACTGCGATGCATCCGCAAGGCTGACTATTATTCGTGAGAACAAGACATAAAAAACGGAGCAAGGCTGATCCTTACTCCGTTTTAAACGTAATTATTTCGCGAAAAAGAGATGATTTCCGATCTATACTTCCTTGCGCAGGGCATCATTTTATGACTGTCGGTTCATGGAAATATATCAAGCAATTGGTTTATTGCCAAACGCCGGCGCGTACATCAAACCAGAATTCGACGCCGTCAACGTGGTTGAGGACGCCGTACTGCATTTTTTGTGTTTC
Organism: Oscillospiraceae bacterium; assembly: GCA_902772935.1. Classification (GTDB taxonomy): domain Bacteria; phylum Bacillota; class Clostridia; order Oscillospirales; family Acutalibacteraceae; genus UBA6857. The sequence continues at coordinate 19,854 of CACYCR010000147.1, read as the reverse complement.
CTGGGAGGAAACGACAATGGAGAGGCCGAGACCGAAACGCCCCTCACTGCGGGAATGTGCTTTGTCGGCGCGATAAAAGCTGTTCCAGATGTTTGGCAGATCTTCGTCGGCAATCGGGGTGCCGGTGTTAAACACACTGATTCTGTAGCATCCGTCGATGCTTTTACAGGTGACGCGGATCTCTTTTTTGCCATCGCAATGACTGACAGCGTTGGAGATGTAGTTGCTCATTACGCGGTCAAACAGCGTCGTGTCTGCAGAGGCAATGAACGATGGATCGATGTCCTGCACAACGGTGATGGCGTTTTTGACAAAAATCGTTTCCAGGGACTGCAAAAATGAATGGATGTGTTCCTGCAGCGAAAACGTGGTATAAACCGGGTCGGCAGCAGTGGCGTTGAGCTTGCTGACTTCCATCAGCCGCAGCACCAGATTATTCATTTTTTGCGCTTCGTCCAGAATGACGTCGTAACACGCCTCACGATTGTTATCATAGATGCCGTATTTGAGGCCTTCCGCATACCCCTGAATGATAGCAATCGGCGTTTTCAGCTCATGTGACGCATTCGCAATGAACTGTTTCCGGCTTTCCAAAAGCTGCTTTTCTTTCTCAATGTCCTGCTCCAGCTGGGCGTTACGGCGCTTAAGCGTTTTGAGCGTCATATCCAGCGACGCGGACAGGCGGTTGATGTTCGTGCTGAGTTCATCCATTTCGCGCAGGCGGAATGGGGGACAGACCATGTCAAAATCCATTTGCGCAAGACGGTTCGTAATGCGGTTGATTTTACTGATCGGGATGGTGAAGCCGAAGGTTTGCACCGAGAACAAAAGCAGGATCAGGAACATCAGCAGCAAGACAATGTACAGAACAATACGGAACGTGGTCTGCGCGTTCGCAGCGATGATGTCGATCGAAGCGTAGATTTCCGCGGAGATCCCGGAGGTAAAGGTTGTTCCGAAGACAACGTACTTTGCGGTCGCAAAGTATTCCTGCCGCATTTCAAAGTAGCTGGTTTCATCCAGCTCCTTGTGATCGACGATGCGCATGATGCGCGGTTTCAGCGTCTGCGACTTGTCCTCCTGCTTCGTTGTCTCAAAAATGGAGTTGTTGGTGTCCGTGGTGTAAATGAGCTGATCGTTTTTGTTGTAGATCTCAAAATAAAAGCTGTTGCTTGCCTCGAGGTCGGACAGCACGGCATTTGTCTTGTCATCTTTGAGGTTCAGCGTACCGATTTCCTCCGCCACGTTCTGCATATCGAACTTTGTTTTAAACAGATAAATGTCATCCATGTAATAGTAACTCAGCAGGGTGATTGCGCTTAGGAGGATGACAAAAATCATGATGATGCGAAAATTTCGACCGAGCAGACTGGCGTGCTGTCGGTCGTTGTTTCTTTTTCGGTTCATTCGATTTCCTCAAGTTTATAGCCGATGCCGTAAACGGTTTTCAGGTGACGGTTGCCCCATTCGCCGAGTTTGGTACGCAGCCGTGCGATGTGGGAATCAACCGTGCGGATGTCTCCGACATAGTCGTAGCCCCAAACGGCGTCAAGCAGCTGTTCCCGGCTGTAGACCCGACCGGGATTCTCAAGCAGCTTTTTGAGAATGTTGTATTCCTTAAGCGTCAGCTCGATCTCCTGACCATTGAGACGAACCTCATGTGCGTCGTGATTGAATGCAAGGCTCTTGATGCCCTCGGCGGATGCACCGTACTGCTTTGTGCGGCGCAGAAGTGCTTCGATGCGCTTGACGAGAATCGTCGGGCTGAAGGGTTTTGTGACATAATCGTCCGCGCCGGATTCATAACCGAGCAGTTCATCAAACTCTTCACTGCGGGCGGTCAGCATCAAAATCGGTACGTCGCTGGTTTTGCGGACTTCGCGGCAGACTTCCCAACCGTTCAGACCGGGCATCATGATGTCGAGGACAAGAAGGTCGATGTCGTCTTTATGTTCTTCAAAAAGCTGAAACGCCTGGTCGCCGTCTTCTGCCTCAACCGTTTCATAACCGCTGTTTTTCAAAAAGTCACTGACCAGCGTGCGAATTTTTTGTTCATCGTCTGCGATCAAAATTTTACTCATAATATCACCGCTTTGTTTTATTTTCTTATAGTATACAATAAAATAATCAAATAGTCAATTGCTGCAAAAAACTTTGTGACGGCGGAAGGGGAAACTGTCGCGCGCAAGACGAATATCATGAGATGGGCGTCTTTCAGAAGCCCGATTGCTTTTATGAGGTGATGAAAATGAACTATATGAAATTCTCCACAGCGACAACCGGCGCTGCTGCGCAGCAGCTGCTTAGGTCAAACGGGATCGTGTCCGCGCTGAAGCGAAACCCGAAGCCCGACCACCGAGAAGGCTGTACGTTTGCACTGTATGTCCGCGGCGACATTCGGAGTGCCGAGCGGCTTGTCCGCCGGGCAGGCATCCCGTTGCTCGGTGTGGACGGCGACGACACATGATCTATCTTGACAACGCTGCAACGTCGTTCCCGAAGCCGGCGTGTGTATTGCAGGCGGTGACGGAATGTCTGCGGTGCTATGGGGCGAACCCGGGACGCGGCGGACATGCGCTTTCCGTACGTGCGGGTGAAATCGTGTTTGAAACGCGGCAAAAGCTGGCAGCGCTGTTTGACGGAACACCGGAGCGAACGGTGTTCACCAAAAACTGTACGGAGGCGATCAATACGGTGCTGCACGGCGTTTTGTGTCAGGGCGACCATGTGATCATCTCGTCGCTGGAACACAATGCTGTGCTGCGTCCGTTGGAACAGCTGCGAAAGACGGGCGAGATCACGTATGACGTTGCGTTTGTCTGCCCGGATGATGACGCGCAGACGCTGCGCAATTTTGCCGACCTGATCCGGCCTGAAACGCGCATGATCTTTTGCACCCATGTTTCCAATGTGTTCGGCACACGCCTGCCGCTGGACCGGCTGGCGGCGCTGGCAAAAGAACACGGTCTGCTCTTTGGGGTGGACGCCGCACAAAGTGCCGGCGCAGAGCCGATCGCGCTCGGCGGGCAGCACATTGATTTCTTGTGTGTGCCCGGGCATAAAGGCCTGTTTGCACCAATGGGTACGGGTGCGCTGCTGCTTGGCGGTGACGTTGATCTTTTGCCGTTGATGCAGGGCGGCACCGGAAGTCTTTCACTGTCAGCCGAACAGCCTACGGTGTACCCGGACCGTCTGGAAAGCGGAACGCTGAATTTACCCGGTATCGTCGGCTGGCACAAGGGCCTTGAATTCCTGCAGACGGTTGGCGGTCCCTTGGCGGTGCGGCAAAAAGAGACGTATTTGCTGCAGATCCTGCGGGAGGACTGCGCCGTGATTCCGCATCTGCATTTGTATGATGAAATGTATTCCGGCGGCACGGGAACCGTGCTTTCGTGTGTCATGGAAGGGATGCACAGCGAAGAGACGGCACGGTTGCTGGACGACGCCGGCTTTGCCGTGCGGGCAGGTTATCACTGTGCAATGCTTGCGCACACCTGCTATGATACGACAAAAAGCGGAACCGTTCGGGTCAGTCCCGGCGTGTTCAGCACAAAACAGCAAATAAAAAAATTATCTTTTTCACTAAATCAAATTGCAATGCGAAAAAAAATATGTTAAAATAAAACAGAGATGAATTTGTTTGTGTTGAAGGATTATGGTTGGTGAAAATATGACGGCTTTTTTTGAAAAAATCGCAGACGGTTTCATGAAATTGCTTTCTTCGTTTCAGTGGTACGATGCCCTGGACATTTTATTTGTTACACTTGTTCTTTACTATTGTATGAAGCTGTTTATCCGTACCCGTGCGGTGCATCTTGTGCGCGGCTTTGTTTTCCTTGCGCTGATCTATCTTATTGTTTCCACACTGCATATGTCAACGAGTACGTTTGTCTTCAACCGGTTGTTCGGCGATATCGTCATTGTGATGATTTTGCTGTTCCAACCGGAATTCCGCCATGCGGTTGAGAGCTTCGGCCGCGGTGACTTCAGAAAGTTCACGCTCTTTTCCCGTAACAGCACGCTGATGCTCGAAGAATACCGCAGCGGTATTTCCTCCATTGTCAAGGCTGCAATGAATATGAGCGATTCCCGTACCGGCGCACTGATTGTTATCGAAGGGAAAAGCCCGCTGACGGAAGTGATTTCAACAGGCAGCGAGATCGACGCCAAAATTTCCGTGCCGCTCATCGAAAATGTTTTTTATCCGAAATCCCCGCTGCATGACGGTGCAATGATTATCCGTGACAATCGTGTCTGCGCTGCCGGCTGCATTCTGCCGCTGACACAGAAAGATATTGGCCGTGAACTCGGTACGCGGCATCGCGCGGCGGTTGGCATCAGCGAAGCGACGGATGCGATCGTGATCGTCGTCTCTGAAGAGACCGGCGGCGTCTCCATTGCCCGGCAGGGGGTTTTGACGCAGGGCGTGACATCCGGCGTTGTTTCCGAGCAGCTCACCGAATTCCTTTTGGCAGACGATGAGGATGGGCGCATCAATGTAAAAGGTCGCGGAGGGAAACACCATGAGGAATGATAAACCATTTTTGACGCGAATTTTTCATAATAACAAATTCCTGCTGGTTCTCTCGGTCTTGTTGGCGATTGCATTCTGGGCGGCTGTGAAGGTCAATTACAGCGACAACTCTACACGGACAATCAGCGATGTCAAAGTGACGCTGGACACGGCGCGCGCGGAGGAGAACGATTTCACGGCGTACTATGACGAGGACGATCTTCTGGTCGATATCGTTGTTTCGGGAAAATCGTTCAACATCAATTCCTATGCGCTGACTCGGGATGACATCGTGATCGATGCTTCGTTCGGCTATGTTGACGCAGCGGGCAACAAAACGATCAATCTCACGCCGCGGATCAACTCGACCGATGTGGAAATTGTCCGGATTACACCGTCTACACTGACAATCTTTTTTGACCGTGCAAAACGTGAAGAGCTGAACGTGGAGGCGCGGCTGACGAACGAACAGGAGAGTCTGGTTGCCGACGGTTATGTTGTCGGACAGCCGGTTCCGTCATTCAATACCGTGACGGTCTCCGGCCCGGCGAGCATTGTGGATCAGCTCAGCAAAGTCTATTTCAACGCGACGATCGACAAAAAAGCGCTTCCGCTGACGGCGACACAGGAAGTTCCCGCGACACTCAGCTATGACCTGCAAAGCAAACGCAACGCCGGTTATCTGACGTGTGAGAGCATCAACAGCGACACGAATCCCCCGACGGTGACAATTCCGGTCAATAAGGTCGCAACCGTGGACACGGCTGTGAAATTCATCAATCAGCCGGATGCATTTGTCGACACGCCGCCGAAAGTTACCATTTCACCGCGGACAGTCAAGATCATTTATAATGACGCCGAAGAATCCTATGATACCTTCAACGTCGGCACCATTGATTTCAAAACACTGGAAAACAAAGTCAACATTTTCAAGCTGCAGGCTGACGAAAAAAGCGCCGCACTGCTGGAATCGACAAAAGAAAACAACTTTGAGGTCAGGGTGGATTTTTCAGCGTATCAGAAGCAGGTAATCGACGCGTCAACGAGCAGTGTCGTTCTGCTGAATCAGTCGAAGAATTACAAATATGAAGTGGATGCGGATGCAGTTGATCTGCGCAGTGTTACAGTGATCGGACCAGCCAAAAGCCTTGCAACGCTGACGGCGGAGAATCTGCAGATCGAAATCAATGTTTCCGCATTGGATGTAAACGGCGGACGGCGGCAATCTGTGCCGGTATCCAACATTTCCATCCAATCTGATACAGTAAAAGACTGCTGGGTGTTCGGCGATTATAAAGTCAACATCCGGGTCAGAGAAAAAAACTGAATGATAAAGAACAGGAGTGATGTCGTATGAAACGTACCAGAAAACTGCTTTCCGTATTTCTTGTTGTCGTGATGATTGCTTTGTCGGTGCCGATGGCGTTCGGCGCCGAGGTTGCAAGCGGTAGCTGCGGGGCAAATCTGAAGTGGACGCTGAACTCTTCCGGCATGCTCAAGATTACCGGCAAGGGCAAAATGACAGATGCCTGCGTCTGGGAGGAGCATGCCGACAAAGTGAAGAGCGTTTCTTTGCCGAGCGGCTTGACGTCCATCGGCGCCGGTTCGTTTGAGCATTGTGAAAATCTGACCTCTGTGACGATTCCGAAGGGCGTGACTTCGATCGGGATCCAGGCCTTCTCGTACTGCAAAAGCCTGAAATCCGTCAGTCTGCCGTCGTCACTGGAGCGGATCGGCAATAAGGCGTTCCAGTATTGCAGCAGCCTGACAAGCGTTGAATTTCCGGACGGCATTTCGGAAATCGAAGCGTATACCTTTATGGGCTGCACTGCGCTGCGCGCGATCTTCCTGCCGAACAGTGTGAAGGAAATCAGCTTCAACGCATTCAAAAACTGCTATGCGCTCAAAAATGTATTTTACGGCGGCAGCGAGCGTGAATGGAAGCAGATCACCATTGATGACGGGAACGAGGTGCTCATCGCTGATGATGTGACGATCAAGTATCAGGCAAACGGCATCGGTGCAATCACGAATCCGGATCAAAATGCGGGCAACATTTTTTCACGCATCTTTGCATTCTTCAGAAGTCTGCTTGACCGGTTCCTTTCGATCTTCAAACGCTGAATCATAACAAGATCATTCATCACCTGCAACCTGGCCGGTGCAGATAAAGACTTGATTCTTTGTCTGTATCACCATTTTGCGGGTGATCTTTTTCACCGCAAGAAATTGGAAAAAGCACTTGCTTGAAAATGACAGATGTGTTATAATAAAAAGAACAATTTTCGTTTGAGGGAAGTATATGATTATTTTGGGTATCGACCCCGGGTACGCCATTGTCGGCTACGGGGTGCTGGATTACAGAAACAACCATTTTTCTGTGCTGGATTACGGCGCGATCACGACGGATGCAGGCACGCCGTTCAATGAACGGCTGGAGATCATTTACGATCGGCTTTGCGAGATCATCGATCGCTGGAAGCCGGAGGCCATGAGCGTGGAAAAGGTGTTCTATAACAACAATGCAAAAACGGTTATCGATGTCAGTCAGGCGCGCGGCGTCATTATGCTTGCGGCGCAGAAAGGACACGTTCCCGTTTTTGAATATACGCCGCTGCAGGTAAAGCAAAGCGTTGTCGGCTACGGCCGCGCGGAAAAGAAGCAGATTCAGGAAATGGTGCGGCGGATTTTGTCGTTGGAAAAAGTACCGAAACCGGATGATACCGCCGACGCACTTGCCATGGCGATTTGTCACGGCCATACCGGCGTGTCGCTGATGAGCGGAACGCTGCGCATGAAAAGGGGGATTTAAGCGTGTTTTACAGTTTGACCGGAACGGTGATTTATACAGATCTGTCATCGGTTGCCGTTTCTTGCGGCGGCGTTGGGTTTCATTGTCAGACAACGGCGACTACCTTGCGTGATTGCGAAATGGGCGAGGAGGTTACACTTTTTACACATCTGAATGTCCGTGAAGACGCGCTCGATCTGTTCGGCTTTTCAACGCAGTATGAACTGACATGGTTCCGTCATCTGATCGGTGTGACCGGCGTCGGCCCGAAGGCGGCGCTTGCGATTTTGTCGACCATGATGCCCGAAAAGCTTGCGCTTGTGATCTCCTCCGGTGACGTGAAAGCGATCACCCGCGCACAGGGCGTCGGCCCCAAAATAGCACAGCGCGTGATTCTTGAACTCAAGGACAAGGCGCGTACAGCCATGAGCGGCAGCGACAGCGGCGTTTCTTACGAAGAGATCACGGCTGCGAACGAACTGCCGAATACGGGTGAAGCGATCGCTGCGCTTTCGATGCTCGGCTACAGTCAGACCGAAGCGTCGGTTGCCGTCAGCAAAATTGACCCTGCACTGCCGACGCAGGAAATCATTCGGCAGGCGCTCAAACTTCTTTCAAGGCAGGTGTAAGACATGGCAGACCATGAATTCGAAGAACGATTTGTGTCCGCGGAATTCACACAGCAGGACAACGACATAGAGACCTCGCTGCGCCCGCGCGTCATGAGCGAATACATCGGGCAGGAAAAAGTCAAGGAAAACCTTGAAATCTATATTCAGGCGGCGCGGCAGCGCGGTGAGAGTCTCGACCATGTGCTGCTTTATGGCCCGCCGGGTCTCGGCAAAACAACGCTCGCCGGCATCATTGCGAACGAGATGAACGTCAATCTGCGTATCACGTCCGGACCGGCGATTGAAAAGCAGGGCGACCTTGCGGCGCTGCTGACAAATCTCGCCGAAGGCGATGTGCTGTTCATTGATGAAATTCACCGGCTGAACCGCAGCGTGGAAGAAGTGCTGTACCCGGCAATGGAAGACAATGCACTCGATATCATCATCGGCAAAGGGCCTTCCGCCCGGTCGATTCGCCTCGATCTGCCGAAATTCACGCTCGTCGGCGCAACCACGCGTGCCGGTCAGCTTTCCGCGCCGCTCAGAGACCGTTTCGGCATCGTGGAGCATCTGCAGATGTATACTCCGGAGGAGCTTTCGCAGATCGTGACGCGCTCCGCCGGTATCCTGAATATCGACATCGAGCGGTACGGTGCGCTGGAAATCGCCGCACGTTCCCGCGGAACACCGCGAATCGCAAACCGGCTGTTGAAGCGCGCCCGCGATTTTGCCGAAGTCATGGGCGACGGCATCATTACAGAAGAGACGGCATCACTGGCACTTTCCAAAATGGAAATTGACAACCTCGGCCTTGACGCGGTAGACCGGCGGCTGCTGACCACCATGATTCGCGGGTACAACGGCGGCCCGGTCGGCCTTGAGACGATTGCCGCCGCAATCGGTGAAGAAGCGGTGACGATCGAAGACGTCTATGAACCGTATCTGATGCAGATCGGTTTTCTCAGCCGTACCCCGCGCGGCCGTATGGTCACGCCGGCAGTCTATGAGCACCTCGGTCTGACCCCGCCGGCTGCAAAAGGGAACGCACAGCAGCAAAGCCTGTTCTGATCGCAGGCGGACACAAACAGTCAAACACATAAAAGGAGAACATATATGGGTAGATTATTCGGTACGGACGGCGCCCGCGGCGTCGCAAACACAGAAATTTCCTGTGAGCTCGCCATGAGCATCGGCAAGGCCGTTTCCATGGTGCTGACAGATGCCAACAAAAACCGTCCGCGTGTTCTGATCGGTACGGACACGCGGATTTCCAAGGATATGCTGGAAGCGGCGATTGCCTGCGGACTTTGCAGCGTCGGCGCGGATGTAATGACGCTCGGCGTTGTGCCGACGCCGGCCGTTGCATATCTGGTCAATCGTTATAATTACGATGCGGCGATCATGATCTCCGCGTCACACAACCCCTGCGAATACAACGGCATCAAGATCTTTCAGTCGGACGGTTATAAGCTGCCGGACGCAATCGAAGACAAGATTGAAGCGATCATTCTCGATGAGGTGGATGTACCGCCGCTGAAGGTCGGTGGAGACGTCGGCCGCATCCGCGCCTGCGAAAACACGGTGCATGATTATATCGACCATCTGAAATCGACGGTAGATTGCCGGTTTGACGGTATGGAAATTGCGCTTGACTGCGCAAACGGTTCGGCGTCGATCTCAGCACTTAAGCTGTTTACCGATCTCGGCGCAAAAGTGCATCTGCTGCACGCGCTGCCGGACGGCGTCAACATCAACGATCACTGCGGCTCCACGGATATGGCCGCGCTGCAGGCATACGTGAAGGAGCACCACCTGCCCGTCGGCTTTGCATTTGACGGCGACGCGGACCGGATGCTTGCCGTTGACGAAAACGGTACCGTTGTGGACGGTGACCAGATCATTGCGATCTGCGCGTCACAGATGAAAAAAGAAGGCCGGCTCAAAGGTGATACGGCTGTTGTGACGGTCATGACGAATATGGGCTTTTATAAATACTGCGAGGCGGAAGGTATCCGTTATACCGCGACAAAGGTCGGCGACCGCTACGTTCTTGAAGAGATGCTCAAAGAGGGTTACAACATCGGCGGCGAACAGTCCGGTCACGTCATCTTCCTGGACTACGCCACAACGGGTGACGGCCAGCTTACGGCGCTGCAGGTACTGTCCGTGATGCAGAAGACCAAAAAACCGCTGTCCGAACTTGCGTCCGTGATGACGATCTATCCGCAGACGATGATCAATGTCCGCGTTTCCAAAATGGGTAAGGTGCGCTTCCACGACGATGAAGACATTGCCGAAGCGATCCGGCAGGCTGAAGCGCAGCTTGGCGACAACGGCCGCGTACTGGTACGCGTTTCCGGCACAGAACCGCTGGTACGCGTGATGCTCGAAGGGAAAGACAAGGCACAAATTGACCTTTTGGCGCAGGAAATCGCCGAAGTGGTCCGCGAAAAACTGATTTGACAACATGAGATATACAAAAGATTGGGAAGATTACGCGCTGCTGGATTGCTCCGGCGGCGAACGGCTGGAGCGCTGGGGCGAAACGATTCTGATTCGTCCCGACCCGCAGGTCATCTGGAATACCCCGAAACGGCATCCGCTTTGGAAAAAGGCGAATGCGACCTATCACCGTTCCAAAACAGGCGGCGGTCAATGGGAAATCCATCATGATCTGCCGCCGGCATGGCCGATTCGGTATAAAGACCTGACGTTCAATGTCAAGACCATGGGCTTCAAGCATACAGGTCTGTTCCCCGAACAGGCGGTGAACTGGGATTTTACGCGAAACGTGATTCAGGCGGCGGACCGCCCGGTGCGTGTGCTGAATCTGTTTGCCTATACCGGCGGCGCAACGATTGCCTGCCTGAAGGCCGGCGCCGAGGTCGTGCATGTGGATGCCTCCAAAGGGATGGTGCAATGGGCGAAGGAAAACGCGAAAGCAAGCGGTGTGGATACGATGCCGGTGCGCTGGATCGTGGATGACTGTATCAAGTTTGTGCAGCGCGAGATCCGCCGCGGCCGCCGCTACGACATTATTATTATGGACCCGCCGTCCTACGGCAGAGGTCCCGGCGGCGAGGTCTGGAAGTTGGAAGACGAAGTCTATCGGTTCATTGAACTTTGCAAAGGACTGCTTGACCGTGACTCTTTGATGATGCTGGTCAATTCTTACACGACCGGGCTGTCGCCCTCCGTGATGGGATACATGCTTTCCGCTATTGTGCAGCCAACCTTCGGCGGCAAAGTGCAGGCAAGCGAGATCGGTCTGCCGGTTGCCGGCAGCGGTTTGGTTTTGCCCTGCGGTGCAAGCGCAATCTGGACAAAATGACATCAACGGCGAATAAGGAGACCGTATGGGAAACTTTATTGAATTTCAGAATGTGACGTTCCGCTATGAGGTGGAAGGGGAGGAGACGCCGGAAACCCTGCGCGATTTTTCCATTTCCTTTCAGAAGGGGGATTTCGTCGCAGTCCTTGGCCATAACGGCTGCGGAAAATCCACGCTTGCAAAACTGTGCAACGCGATTGAACTGCCGCAGCGCGGCCGCATTCTTGTGAACGGTCTGGATACCGCCGATGAAGAAAACGTCCTGACCATCCGGCAGCAGGTCGGTATGGTGTTTCAGAATCCGGACAACCAGATCGTGGCGACCATCGTGGAAGACGATGTTGCGTTCGGACCGGAGAATCTCGGCGTTCTGCCCGCAGAAATCCGTCAGCGGGTGGATGATGCGCTCAAAAGCGTCGGTATGTACGATTTTCGCTTCTTTGAACCGCATAAACTCTCCGGCGGACAGAAACAGCGTGTTGCGATTGCGGGCATCATTGCGATGCAGCCGGAGTGCATCATTCTCGATGAGCCGACCGCAATGCTCGATCCGCAGGGGCGCAAGGACGTCATGAAAACCGTCAAAATGCTCAACCGCGATTTCGGCATCACCGTGATTTTTATTACGCATTATATGGATGAAGCGGTACAGGCAAACCGCGTTGTTGTAATGAATGAGGGCAAGATCCTGCTCGACGGTACGCCGAAGGATGTCTTCACGCAGACAAAGCTGCTGGAGGATGCCGGGCTGGAAGTACCGCAGGCGACGCAACTGGCGGCGCTGCTGCGCGCGGACGGCTATGATGTGCCAAAGGATATTCTCGACATGGATGAACTATACGACGCTGTGACGGCACTGGTGCCCCATCCATAACGTGACGGAGGAAAAAGAATTTGGAATCCATTATTCTTGAAACAAGACATCTTACGCATACCTATGCCGGAGGAACGTCCTCAGCGGTCACGGCGATCGACGATATCTCCGCCGCGTTTTATTCCGGCGAGATCGTTGGGATCATCGGTCACACCGGTTCCGGCAAAAGCACTTTTATTGAACACCTGAACGGCCTTTTGAAAGGTTCGAACGGCGTTGTGCTGCTGGAAGGCAAGGATATCTGGGCAAACAAAAAAGAGATTCGCAAAGTGCGCTTCAAGGTCGGCGTCTGTTTCCAGTACCCGGAGTATCAGCTCTTTGAAGAGACAGTCGAAAAAGACATCGGGTTCGGTCCGAAAAACATGGGCCTTTCGGAAGAGGAAATTGCCCGCCGGGTTCGCACTGTGCTGGGATATGTCGGACTGAACGACAGTTATCTCTCCAAATCGCCGTTTGATTTGTCCGGCGGTGAAAAGCGCCGTGTTGCCATTGCCGGCATCATGGCGATGGAGCCGCAGGTGCTTGTGCTTGATGAGCCGAGCGCCGGTCTCGATCCGCGCGGCAGAACCAAGATCCTTGATCTTGTCCGGACGTATCAGAAGCAGACCGGCTGCACAGTCTTGCTTGTGTCGCACAGCATGGAGGATGTTGCGGGGCTTGCGTCCCGGATCTTTGTGATGAACAAGGCGAAGCTTGCATATTTCGATACCGTTGCTGTTGTGTTCTCCCATGCTAAGGCGCTGGAAACCATGGGCCTTGATATTCCGCAGATCACAAAGCTGTTCGAACGGCTGAAGGAAAACGGCTATGATGTCGACACCGGCATCTACAGCGTAGATGCGGCGCACAAAGAGCTGCTGCGGCTGTTGGAGGGAGGTGCCCGGCGATGATTACCGATATCACCATCGGCCAGTATTACAAAACGGAGTCTTTGGTGCATCGGCTGGATGCAAGAATGAAAATCATTCTGACGATTCTGTTTGTCGTCATCATCTTCCTGTGTAAAAACTATCTGAGCCTTGCATTGATGGCCTTGCTGACGGTGGTTTCGATTCTGCTGTCAAAAGTACCGTTCAAGATGTTTCTCAAAAGCATCAAGCCCCTGCTGCTGATCATTCTGATCACGGCTGTGCTGAATATCTTTTACATCCATAAAGGGGAAGTGCTCTTCTCCTGGTGGAAGATCTCCGTCACAACGGGCGGTCTTTCCACGGCGCTGTTTATGGCGGTGCGGATCATCTGTCTGATCATGAGCAGCTCCATCCTGACTTATACGACTGTACCGACGCTGTTGACGGACGCCATCGAACGGCTGCTTTCGCCGTTGAAGGTGTTTCATATTCAGGTGCATACGTTGGCTATGATGATGACGCTGGCACTGCGGTTTATTCCGACGCTGATCGAAGAGATCGAACGGATCACCAACGCGCAGAAGGCGCGCGGCGCGGATTTTGAAAGCGGCAGTTTTCTGCAGCGAGTGAAGGCCATGATCCCGATTCTGATTCCGCTGTTTGTTTCGGCGTTCCGCCGCGCGTATGAGCTGTCCTTCGCCATGAGCTGCCGGTGTTATCACGGCGGGGAAGGGCGTACCCGCATGAAGCAGATGCGCCTGCGGTGGCCGGACTTTCTGGCGCTCGGACTGTTTATCTGCGTGATGGCAGGTGTCATTTTACTCAATCACTTTTTCGGCGCGGTGATCTGACATGAGAAATATCAAACTCCATCTGCAATATGACGGCAGCGCTTTTCACGGCTGGCAGGTACAGCCGAATGCCGATACGGTGGAATCGCAGCTCAAGGCGGCCATCGACCGGATTTTGCATGAGCCGGTCCGCCTGCAGTCCTGCAGCCGGACAGATAGCGGCGTGCACGCGCTGGATTTCTGCTGCAATTTCAAAACCGCATCCGACATTTCCGTGGAAAAGCTGCTGCGCGGTCTGAACGCCGTTTTGCCGCAGCAGATCGCCGTAACGCGCTGCGAGACGGCAGACGAAGACTTTCATGCCCGGTATTCCTGCAAGGGCAAATGTTATCTTTACCGTATATGGAATGCAAAAACGCGCAATCCCTTTTTGCTGGACCGCGCGTTGCTGTATCCGTTTGCGCTGGATGAAAAGCTGCTTGATTCTGCGGCACAGGCCTATGTAGGTACCCACGACTTTGCTGCATTCTGCGCTGCCGGCGCCTCGGTCAAAACAACGGTGCGAACGGTCTATTCCTGCAGTGTGACGCGGGAAGAGGAAATGGTGACCTTTTCCGTAACTGGCAACGGATTTTTGTATAACATGGTACGTATTATGGTTGGTACCTTGCTTGATATTAACGAGGGAAAACTGCCTGCGGGCAGCATTCCCGCAATCCTTGCGCAAAAGGACCGCACACTGGCGGGCAGAACCGCCAGACCGGAAGGCCTGTATCTGGCAAGGGTGTATTATGAGGACGGTGAATGGAATGAACCCTAAAACCAATCCAGCACGCAAAAAAGCAAACGTCAGAGTGATTGTTATCCTTGTGGCGGCTGTGCTTTTGTGCGGCGGTGTTGCCGGGCTGGTTGTCTATCTGCACGGGCTGCACGCGCAGCCTGTGAAAACCGTTGACAGTGACGACGCGCTGATCCAGTCGGAAGGCGGCAGCAGCCGGCAGTTCCCGGTATCGTTTTCCAACAACAGCATCTGCGCTGTCAGCGCAACGGAAAAGCGGGTCTGCGTTCTGACGCAGGACACCCTCAATTTTGTCAGCAGCAACGGCAAAAAAGACGCGCCGATCATCCTTGGCTACGCGGAACCGACAATGCGAACGGCAGGCAAATACGGGATCGTATATGACCGGCTGTCCGGACGGTATCTGATGTTCGGTGAAAAGGGTGCGCTTGTGGAAGATCAGAGTGCCGCAAAGTCGCAGATCATGACGGCGGCAATCGCGGAAAACGGAAACTATGCGATCGCCTGCCGCGGCGAGGACAGCGCGAGTCTGCTGACATATTACAACAAGAAGGGCAAAGTGCTGTTCAGCTGGGCGTGCGCGAAGGAGCATATTGTTTCCATCGACATTTCCGAAAACGGAAAAGATCTGCTGTGTGCTGCGCTCAGCGCAGAAAACGGCGAAATTCTGACCAAGGTTTATCTGCTGGACATTTATGAGACCGAAACAAAATGGGAGTATACGCTCAATGCGGCTGCGGCAATGCAGTGCAGTTTTGCGGTCGGCAATGACGTGATTATTGTCTGCAATGACAAGCGTGTGATCCTTGATACGAAAAAGAATGAACTAACCGCGACATATGTTTATCCGTCCACGCTGCTTTCCTACGCATCGGACGCGGCGGGCAATACGGCAATCGTGACGCTGAAATTCGGCTCGTTTGATACCTATGAGGTGACGGTGCTGAACAATCATAATAAAACGGTCTATGTTTATGAAACAGACGAACGGATCGTCAATCTTTGCTGCAAAGGCAAGCGTGTCTATCTGTTGACGGAAAAATCACTGATCGCTGTCAACGGCAGCGGAAAGGGTAATGCGATCGCAGAAACAAACGGCGTTGAGATCGGCCTTTGCCTGAAGGATAACAAGGTCTATCACTATTCTGTCGGCTATCTTTATAAGAGTTGAATTTTTTTGCGCTGTTCGGTTGCCGATTTCGTTTTTTTGTGATATAATGCGAAATAAGCGTCGCATCAGACGACGTCTATTTGGGAGGGACTGAAGATGTCAATTCTTCTGGATGTTGCGTTTTTGGTGATTTTTGCGCTGGTCGTTTTCTTCGCCGCAAAAAAAGGCTTCTTCGCAACATTGATGGCGCTCGCCGCCTATGTGGTTTCATTGATTGGCGCAAAACTGCTGTCAACTGCGCTTGCACCGCAAATTTATGAAAGTTACTTTGCCGCACAGCTGCGCGAAAAGGTGACAACGCAGCTGACTGACGTCGGCGTGACGGATTACGCCGCACAGATTGAAAGTACGATCCGCTCCATTCCGGAGTATGTGGGCGGGATCATGGAAACGCTCGGCATCAGTAAGGAGCAGATTCTGACACAGCTGCAGAATTCCCCTCTGCAGGGAAAACGGATGATCGACAACATCATGACGAACTTTGTTTCCCCGGTAACAACGGCGGTGATCCGTACCGTACTCTTTGTCGTGATTGCGCTGCTGTTATCCGTTTTGTTGCGCATTGTCGCAAGCCTGCTGAACAAGCTGATCAAGAAACTCCCGGCGATCAAACAGATCAACACCAGCCTCGGCGTCGTGCTCGGCGTGATTCGCGGCGCGATCGTTGTGGTGCTTGTTGCGCTCTGTCTGGACGTCGTTGCGGGTTTTGTGGGAAATCCCACATTGACCGATATGGTTCGTCATTCGTATGTGGAAACCGCGATCAGCGGATTCTTCAATTCCATCAGCGGCTATGTAACCGCATAATTCATCTTTGGAGGTTTCAACTATGAAAGATTTATTCAAAGGCTGTATGACTGTGCCGAATCTGCTTTCTCTGATTCGCATCGCATTGATTCCCGTGTTCGCCGTGTTGTATCTCAAGGGCGAACTGGTTTCCGCCGTCATCATACTGGCGCTTTCCGGTTTGAGCGATTTGTTTGACGGAAAGATCGCCCGTCGCTTCAATCAGGTCAGCAATCTCGGCAAGATTCTGGATCCCGTTGCGGACAAGCTGACGCAGATCACGGTTGCGATCATCCTGCTCATCAAGTTCCTGCAGGCGCAAAGCCCGATGATCCATGCGTTCGGCTACGTATTCATCGTTTTTCTGGCCAAAGAAGGCTTCATGGTTCTCGGCGGTCTCGCCATGCTGATCGTCGGTCTGCGTCCCGGTGCAGCGGAAATCTGGGGCAAGGCGGCCACAGTCGTGTTCTACACCGTGATGACGCTGATCATTGCGTTCGGCCCGGAAGTCGGAGCGCTGACCAATTTCTGGACCATGCCGGAACTGCTCACAGGCATCCTTGTTGTGATCTCCGCGATTATGACGGTTGTTGCACTGCTGGGATATGTGCCCGGTATCAAAAAACAAGTTTCTGAATTTTTTGCAGAAAAAAGAAAAGCAAAGGAAGCGGCGAATAAAACCGCTTGATTTGCAGACCAAGCAGCCGAAGGAGGGTTGTTTATGAAAAAAGTCATGTGCTCACGCTGTAAACAGCGTCCTGCAGTGATCTTCATTTCCAAGATCATCGACGGCAAAACCGTCCCGGAAGGACTTTGTCTGCACTGTGCAATGGAAATGAACATTGGACCGATCCGTCAGATGATGGACAGTATGGGTATTACGGAAGAAGATATCGATCTGGTTTCGGAGCAGTTTTCCGAAATGTTTCCCGATACGGATGACGACAGCAGCTTCGAGGCCGGCGGTTCGCCGACAATGCCGTTTTTGCAGGGCCTGTTCAGCGATATGAAGAACGCGATGACGGTCAAGGATGACGCATCGTCCGAAAAACCGCGGGAAACACTGCCTTCCGCAAACCGTCCGGGGAAATCTTCCGGCGGCGCCGGAAAACGGCGTCAGCCCGAAAAAAGCCGGAAGTTTTTGTCGCTTTACTGCACGGATCTGACAGCGCGCGCAAGAGACGGAAAGCTCGATAACATCATTGGCCGTGATAAAGAGATCGCCCGTGTGGTGCAGATTCTTTGCCGCCGCAGCAAAAACAACCCCTGCCTAATCGGCGAACCCGGCGTCGGCAAAACTGCTATCGCCGAAGGCATCGCGCTCAAAATTGCACGCGGAGAAGTCCCTGCGCGTCTTGCGGACAAGGAAATCCATCTGCTCGATTTGACGGCGCTTGTTGCCGGTACGCAGTTCCGCGGCCAGTTTGAAAGCCGCATCAAGAACCTGATTGACGAAGTCAAAGACAACGGCAACATCATTCTCTTCATTGACGAGGTGCATAATCTTGTCGGCACAGGCGACGCGGAAGGCTCCATGAACGCCGCAAACATTCTGAAACCGGCGCTGTCCCGCGGTGAGATTCAGGTCATCGGCGCGACAACGTTCAATGAGTACCGCAAGAACATTGAAAAAGATGCGGCCCTCGAGCGCCGTTTTCAGCCGGTCAAGGTGGAAGAACCGTCCATCGAAGACGCCGTTGCCATTTTGCTTGGCATCAAGGAATACTATGAGACCTACCACCGCGTACGTATTTCCGACGCTTTGGTTCGCCGCGCGGTGATTCTTTCCGAACGCTACATCACGGACCGGTTCCTGCCGGATAAAGCAATTGACTTGCTGGATGAAGCGTGTACCTGTGCGAACCTCAGGAACAAAGCCATCAGTGAGTTGGAAATCAGCGAACGCAAGCTTGATGCGCTGCGGCAGACTGAAGAGGGTCTTGAGCAGCAGACAGAAAACATGGATTATGAAGCGATCGCCAACATCAAGTCGGAGATTGTCAAATGCGAGAACCACTGTGAAGAGCTGCGTCCGCAGGCGCAGGACAACGCGGTGCGGGAAGAAGATATCGCGAAAGTCATTGAGCTTTGGACGGGAATTCCCGCAAGCAAGGTGATTGAAAGTGACCTGCGCCGACTTGCGGCACTTGAAGATCGCCTGAAAGAAAAGATCATCGGTCAGGATGAGGCTGTGCACGCAATTGCAAACGCGATTCGCCGCAGCCGTGTGCAGATCAGTCCGCGCCGCCGCCCGGCGTCCTTCATCTTTGTCGGACCGACCGGCGTCGGCAAAACCGAACTGGTCAAGCAGATCGCTAACGAGCTCTTCCAGACGCCGGAAACACTCATCCGTCTGGATATGTCCGAGTTTATGGAAAAGCACAGCGTCTCGCGGATCATCGGTTCACCGCCGGGATATGTCGGGTACGACGAAGCGGGACAGTTGACGGAAAAAGTTCGCCGCAAGCCGTACAGCGTGATCCTTTTCGATGAGATTGAAAAGGCGCATCCGGATGTGATGAACATTCTTCTGCAGATCCTTGACGAAGGCCGCATCACGGACGCCCAGGGCAGAAATGTCAACTTTGAAAATACCGTGATCGTCATGACGTCCAACGCCGGCAGCCAGCAAAAGACCGGGGCGCTCGGCTTCGGCAAGGCGGAAGGGGAGGCGACACGCGAACGTGTGATGAAAGCGCTTTCCGATTTCCTGCGGCCGGAATTCATCGGCCGAGTTGACGAGGTTGCTGTGTTTAACGCTTTGACGCAGGAAGATTACGAAAAGATCAGCGTGCTGCTGCTCAAAGAGCTGCAGGGTGCGTTGGAAGAAAAGCCGATCAAATTCAGTTGGTCCGACGATGTGCCGAAATATCTCGCACAAAAGAGCATCGGCGGCAAACGCGGCGCACGCGATCTGCGCAACATCATCCGCAAGGAGATCGAAGACGAGGTTGCATCCATCATTATCGATCACGCGGATGAAGACGTCAGCGCGGTCGCTGTGACTGTCCAGGCGGATCATCTGGTTTTGCAGTATCTCTAAGAGAAAGAACAGCCGGTACAATAACATTGTGCCGGCTGTATTTCTTTGAAAAAGATCATGATTTTTTGTGAAAAGGCTTGACATCGGGGCGGCTTTCAGATATAATATTTTTCGTTGCAGCAATAACTGCGGGTGTAGTTCAATGGCAGAATCCCAGCCTTCCAAGCTGGTCGTGTGGGTTCGATTCCCATCACCCGCTCCATAAAATGCGGTTTTAGCTCAGCTGGATAGAGCAACTGCCTTCTAAGCAGTAGGCCGGGGGTTCGAGTCCCTTAAACCGCGCCAATATGTGG
>CACYCR010000146.1 GCA_902772935.1 Oscillospiraceae bacterium | reverse complement strand
TTTTCTCGACGGTTTTTCGCCCTCGACGACCCGGCGGTCGCCTGTCGGGCGAACAAACCGCCGTCTTCATCAAAATGTCCAATCTTTATTGCGAAGACCGAAAAGAAAACGAAAAGTTAAAAGTGAAAGGCACGGGATAACCTGTGCCTTTCTTCCTTTTTGCATCCGGTACGCGGCAAGGTGCCTCCCCGTTTTCCGCCGGCGAAAAGGGCACGCGCGCCCCGTCTGCGCTAAAGCGCAGCAGCGCGGCTGCCTGCAGCCGCGCCCGGCACGACGCAGTCGTGCCCGGGGCGCGTCCCCGCCGATACCGCCGCATAAAAAAGCAGCGGCCGCATACCCTGCGCGACCGCTGCTGTTGTCTCTCATCTCATTGCGCGGCAAAAGCGTCGAGCACCGCAATCGCCTCACTGAAATCGCCGTCGTTTTTCCGGATGACAAACCGGCGCAAAAACGTGCTCAGACGGCTCTCATCGGTCAGGAAATCGCGTTCCTCCTGCTGTCGCAGCTTTTCGTTTTCGTCTGCTTTCATGGCATCAAAGGCCGCCTTGAGCGCGGTCAGGAACGTCGCTTCGTCATAGACCTGCAGCCGCTCGAGGTGCAGCCGGTACGCCAGGTCCTCCATCTGTTCCACCGCGCGGAAGCCGTATTTTTTTACCATGCCGCGGAACACCGCCGGCGGGAAGTAATAGATCTTGCCGAGCAGATAGGAGAACGCCTTTTTTGCGTCGAGGTACCCGAACTGCATCCGGCGGGCGTTGGTCTCCTTGCTGAAATCGAACGCAGCACCGAGGTCGTCAATCTCGTAGGGGCGGATGTAGATCACCTCGCAGTTCTGAAAATCGAGGTTGTGGTTCACGCCCTTGATGTTGGCGATGTCGATGACAACGATGCGGTTGAAGCCGCTGCGCCGCAGCATACTGACCGGCGTATTGTCATACAGGCCGCCGTCCAGAAAGCGCTCCCCTTCCGGGCCGATGTTGTTCGCCAGCGGTACGCTCGCCGAGGCAAACAGGTAATCGAGCAGCTTCCCCTCGGGAATGTCGGACAAAAACAGCTCCAGTCCCTCCATGCCGTCCTCGCGGCGCTGCACGGTGACAATACCGAAAGGGATATGGGCTTTGCGAATCTTGTCTTCGTCGATATATTTTGCAAAGAACGCCTGCGCGGGGGAGGCGTCAAAGCCGCCGTTTTTCATGAATTCGCGCAGCAGCACGCCCCAGTTTTTCCGGCTGAACAGGTTCTCCGGGTCCGGCAGCGGTGCGGTGATATTCACACCTTTATCAACCGAAATGCTGTCCCACAGCGCTTCGGTCAAAGAAAAATCATTCTGTACAAACAGTGCGCCGTTGAGCGCACCGATGGAAACACCTGCCACAGCGTTAAAGGTCACGCCGATTTCGCGCATGGCTTTCCACGCGCCAACCTGATAGGCGCCCTTTCCGCCGCCGCCGGCAAGTACGAGTCCGTATGGTTTCATATAAACCTCCTGGGAGTAAAACAAAGAAACAATTGCCTTGTGTTATGTCGAAATCTTATTTGTTGTTTGCGTTTCGGTCCAACCGTCGGTTGCGGAAGTACAGGGCCATGTCGATCGTAATCTCAACGAGGTTGAGCAGATAGAACGCACCGGCAAGATAAAACAGCCAGCCGAGCGCGTGCGGATCCTCGGCCTGCGCAAACAGAATGCACTTGCGTGCAAGGCCGAAAATATACCCGATCCAGATGAACACCTCAAAGAACAGGCTCTTGCCTTTGGCGGTACGGGAACGGTAAGATTTTGCAATGGAGATCGGCCACGACAGGCCGAAACAAAGAATCATGAGTACTTCCAGCAGATCCGTCATAGATGCGTCCTTTCTGAACAGTAGTGCAAAAAAATGTGAGGTAACGCCTGCGCCATTTTGCAGTTATCCTTCATCGGGGGAAATGACACGCTTTAATTGAATCCGCTTTTCGAAGCGTCCGCGCCGGTTTGCTTTTTCCGCACGGACACGGTCCAACACGTCGGGCGAATAGCCTCTGGCTGCCGCAGCAGCGTAGATGACTTCGAGCAGATCAGCCAGTTCTTCAACCGACGGATCCTGGTGATACTCCGCCAGTTCTTCATCAAGCTTGGCGTCAAGCATTTTCAAATACCGTTCCGGAGAAAGAATCTCGGTTTCACAAAGCTGCCCGTTTTCTTCAATGATCTGTGGGATCCGGTCACGGACAAGCTTGTTATAGATAACTGTTTTCATCTGTACAATCCTCACTGACAATATAAGATGCCCCGCCGCGTACTTTCCGATTCCCTTTCTCACAGCGTATCCACCAGTTCCCCGATCACGCGGTTCGACAGCAGAAAGCCCTGCGGCGTCAGTGCAATCGTGTCGCCGGACACCGTCAGCAGGCCGTGCGGCGCAAGCTGTTTTGCCCGGGCAAACAGCGCCTTCGGCAGATGCGTACCGAAACGAGCAAAGAACGCATTGTCGGAAAGCCCCTCTGTCAGCCGCAGGCGCAGCATGCAGAACTCTTCTTTGTCACCGCCGTCGCCGTCGGGGACGGGCGCGTCGCCGCGTAAAAACGCAGCGAAGTCGCGTGGATAGTAAAAGCGCTTGCCGCCGAAAAAGGAGTGCGCCGCCGGGCCGAGCCCGAGGTACTCCTCGTCGCGCCAGTAATGCAGGTTGTGGCGGCTTTCAAAGCCGGGACGCGCAAAATTCGACACCTCGTACTGCGGCAGTCCGTGCTGCGCGAGGGTCTTCACCGTCCGCAGATAAAAGTCGCAGACCGTGTCCTCATCCGGCAGCGGCAGCGTGTCCTTTTCCTTTGCGAGCGGCGTCCCCGCTTCCAGTTTCAGCAGATAGGCGCTGATGTGCGGTACGCCTGTGTCCAGCAGAAACCGCAGGCTTTCGTCCAGCGACGCGGTTGTCTGCGCCGGGATGCCGAGCATGAGATCCAGCGACAGGTTGTCGATCCCTGCTTTGCGGCAGGCGGCAATGGCCGCTTCCACCTGCTTGCGGTCGGATGCTCTGCCGAGCAGGCGGCGTTCGCTTTCCAGCGCGGACTGCACGCCCATCGACACCCGGTTCACCCCGGCCGCTGCCAATGTCTCGGTCAGGCGGTCACTGACGGACCCGGGGTTACATTCCACGGTGATCTGCGCGTCCGCCGTCAACGGCAGCACCGTGCGCACCGCACGCAGCACCGCAGACAGGCGCTCACCGCCGAAGAACGACGGGGTGCCGCCGCCGAAATAAACCGTATCAAAATCTTCCGTGCAGTCCCCTGCCCAGTCGTTCACACTGCGGCAAAGCGCATCGCGGTACGCATCCATCTGGCCGTCGGCCGGACAGAACGAATAAAAGTCGCAGTAGCCGCACTTTTTTTGGCAGAACGGGATGTGCAAATACAGGCCGCGCATCAGTTTTCTTCCAGCTTGAGCACAGCCATGAACGCCTCCTGCGGCACCTCCACGGTACCGAACTGGCGCATGCGCTTTTTGCCTTCCTTCTGCTTTTCAAGCAGCTTCTTTTTGCGGGTGATGTCGCCGCCGTAACATTTCGCAAGCACGTCCTTGCGCATCGCCTTGACCGTCTCGCGGGCAATGACCTTGCTGCCGATGGCGATCTGGATCGGGATCTCGAACATCTGACGCGGGATGGTCTCCTTGAGGCGCTCCGCGATGCGGCGGGCACGCGCCATGGCCTTATCGGAATGGATGATGAAGCTCAAAGCGTCAATCACGTCGCCGTTGAGCAGCACGTCGAGCTTCTGCAAATCCGACCGCTGATAGTCCGCAATCTCATAATCGAATGACGCATAGCCGCGCGTGCGGGATTTCAGCACGTCGAAAAAGTCATAGATGATCTCGTTGAGCGGCAGCAGATAGTGAATATCCACGCGGTCCTTCGACAGATAGGTCATGTCCTTGAAGACGCCGCGGCGATCCTGGCACAAATCCATGATCGCGCCGACATAATCCGGCGGCGAATAGATGTGCGCATTCGTGACCGGCTCTTCGGCGAAGTCAATGTCGCCCGGGTCGGGGTAATGCGTCGGGTTGTCCACCTCGACAACAGAGCCGTCACGCAGGTGGATCTTATAGATGACGCTCGGCACCGTGGTCACAAGGTCGAGCTGGTATTCGCGCTCCAGGCGCTCCTGAATGATCTCCAGGTGCAGCAGACCGAGGAAGCCGCAGCGAAAGCCGAAGCCCAGCGCACCGGATGTTTCCGGCTCATAGGACAGCGACGCGTCGTTGAGCTGCAGCTTTTCCAGCGCGTCGCGCAGCGCCTCGTAGTCCGCACCGTCCGCCGGGTACACACCGCAGAACACCATCGGGTTGACCTTGCGGTACCCGGGCAGCGGTTCCGACGCCGGACGCTGCACCTTTGTCACCGTGTCGCCGACCTTCGCATCGCGGACCGTCTTGATTGAGGCGGTGATATAACCGACTTCGCCGGCGGAAAGCTCTGCACACGGCTCCATGGAGGTCGCACGCATATAACCGACTTCAACGACGTTGAACTGCGCACCCGTTGCCATCATCCGCATCGTTTCGCCCGCTTTGAGCGTCCCCTCCATCACGCGGACGTAAACAATGACGCCTTTATAGTTATCGTAAACAGAGTCAAAAATCAGCGCGCGCAAGGGGGCGTCGTCGTTCGCCTCGGGCGCCGGAATGTCTTCCACAATGCGCTCGAGCACCTGCTCAACGTTTTCCCCCGTCTTGGCACTGACGCGCGGCGCATTGGAGCAATCCAGCCCGATCACGTCCTCCACCTCGGCGGCAACGCGCTCCGGGTCCGCCGCCGGCAGGTCAATCTTGTTGATGACCGGCACCAGCTCCAGATTATGGTCCAAGGCAAGATAAGTGTTGGCGAGGGTCTGCGCCTCGATGCCCTGCGAAGCGTCCACAACCAGCAGAGCACCTTCACACGCGGCAAGCGAACGCGAGACCTCATAGTTGAAGTCCACATGCCCCGGCGTGTCGATCAGGTTCAGCTCGTACATCTGCCCGTCCTTCGCCTTGTAGTTGAGTTTAACGGCGTGCGCCTTGATCGTGATGCCGCGCTCGCGTTCCAACTCCATGTCGTCGAGCAACTGCGCGGTCATGTCACGGATTGCAACGGAATCGGTCAGCTCCAGCAGCCGGTCGGCAAGGGTCGACTTGCCGTGGTCGATGTGCGCAATGATCGAAAAGTTTCGGATGTTTTCTTTGGGTACTGCCAAACGGATCACCTCAAATCAGAATCAATCATTTTATTTTACCATATTTGCCGCCGTTTGGCAAGGACTGCACGGCGGAAGATCGCAAAAAATATTCCGCAGCGGTGACGGCGGGGACGCGCCCCGCGCCCGGGCTTTGCCCGGGCTGCCGGCGTTTGCGGGCAAACGCCGGTCTGCGCGCAGCGCAGCGGGGCGCGCGCCGCCGGAAAGCCGCCGCCGTTTCGTCTTACACATACAAAGGCCGCCGCTTCGAATGAAGCGGCGGCCGATACAGTGATGCAGTTGTCAGCGCTCCTCGCGGAAATACGGCAGGCCCAGACTTGCGGGCGGCTGATTTTCGCGCTTCTTGCGCATGCTTGTGATGATCAGCACAAGCAGCGTCACGACATACGGCGCCATTTTGATCAGCTCCTGCGTGCTCATCGTCATGTTGATGACGTCGTTGAGATAGTTGTGGACGATGTACAGTCCACCGAACAGGATGGAACCGAAAATGGCGATACTCGGCTGCCAGATCGTGAAGATGACCAGCGCGATTGCAAGCCAGCCGCGGTCACCGAACGCGTCGTTGGACCAGACGCCGCTGGCGTAGTCCATGACGTAATACAGGCCGCCGAGACCGGCGATCATGCTGCCGATGCAGGTTGCGAAATACTTGTTTTTGGAAACGTTGATGCCGGCGGCGTCCGCGGTTGCGGGGTTCTCGCCGACTGCACGCAGATTCAGACCGATGCGCGAGTGCTTAAGAATGATCGACGCGACAATTGCGATGATGATGGCGAGGTACGCCAGAAAGCTGTAGGACAAGAAGACTTCACCGAACCAGCCGAGCTTATGCGCAAACGGCAGGGTCTTTGAGAAGTAATGGCTTGTTGTGCTCAGCGTGATGGACGGGACGTCGGTTTCCACAAGGGTAATCAGCGAACCGCCGAAGAAGTTGCCGAAGCCGATGCCGAAGGTGGTCAGGGCAAGACCGGTCACGTTCTGATTGGCGCGCAGTGTCGTGGTCAGGAAGGAGTAGATCATGCCCATGATCAGCGAGCCGAGCAGGCAGCAGATCAGCGGGATGCCGATGGCAAGTACTGCGTTTGCGTCAGCCGGGCTTGCCAGCGAATTTTCATAAAGGAAGGCGCCGATGACGCCGGAGATGCCGCCGACATACATGATGCCGGGGATACCGAGGTTCAGATTGCCGCTCTTTTCCGTGAGGATTTCGCCGGTCGAACCGTAAAGCAGCGGAATGCCCTGCATGACCGCGCGGTGAATGAAGGATGTAATCATTTTGCCTCAACCTCCTTGTGCGAACGGAACTTGACTGCGTAGTTGATGAAGAATTCGCTGCCGATGATGAAGAAAATGATGATACCGGTGATGATGTCGGAGAAGGAGTCGTTCAGACCGAATACCGTTGAAATCTCCGTTGCGCCCTTCTGCATGAACGCAATCAGCAGCGCCGTCAGCACCATGTACAGCGGATTGAACTTTGCAAGCCAGGAGACCATAATCGCCGTAAAGCCGCGGCCGCCGGCCGTGTCGCGCGTGATCGTGTGGTCGGTACCCGAAACGAGCAGCAGACCCGCGACACCGCAGAGCGCGCCGGAAAGCAGCATGGTCCGGATGATGACCTTTTTGACGTTGATGCCGATGTATTTGGCGGTGTTTTCACTTTCGCCGACAACGGAGATCTCATAGCCGTGCTTGCTGTATTTGAGGTAAACATACACCAGCACCGTCAGCACCGCGACGATGATGATGTTGAGCAGATAGCTGTTGTGACCGATGGACGGCAGCCAGCCCGCGTTTGTGGTCGCGTTGATGACGCCGATCTTGCCCGAGCCCTTCGGCACGGACCAGATGTAGACGAAGTAGGCGACGATCTGCATCGCAATATAGTTCATCATCAGGGTGAACAGCGTTTCGTTGGTATTCCAGAACGCCTTGAAGATCGCGGGGATCAGCGCCCAGATCGCACCGGCGAGGATGCTGGCGGCGATGATGACGAGCATCAGCAGGGCCGGGGGCAGCTTGTTGCCGAAAAGGATCATGCAGGCCGCCGTTGCAAGGCCGCCCATGAGGACCTGGCCTTCGGCGCCGATGTTCCAAAAGCGCATCTTGAACGCCGGCGTAACCGCCAGAGACACACAAAGCAGCATGGCGACGTTTTGCATCAGGTTCCAGACGCGCCGGGACGTGCCGACGGCGCCCTTGATCATGGTGCCGTAAATGGCGAACGGGTTGTCGCCGGTAAACAAAACGATGATGACCGCGCAGACGACCAGAGAGGCCACGATGGATAAAATGCGGATCAGCCAGGATTTCCAGAACGGCAGCGCCGCCCGCTTGGAAATATGCACCAGCGGTTCCCGCTTCAGTTTTTCGCCAGCGGTTTTCATTTCGTCCCCTCCTCTTCGGTATGTTTCGCTTTGGTCATCAGCAGACCGAGCTCTTCTTTCGTTGCGCTGCGGCCGTCAACGATGCCGGTGACAACGCCGCCGCTGATGACAAGGATGCGGTCGCACAGCTCGGTGAGCACGTCAAGGTCTTCACCGACAAAGATAACGGCGACGCCGCTTTCCTTCTGCTTGGTCAGCAGGTTGTAAATCAGATAGGATGAATTAATGTCGAGACCGCGCACGGGGTACGCCACCATCAGCACGGTGGGCGACGCGGCAATTTCACGGCCGACAAGGACTTTCTGCACATTGCCGCCGGACAGTCTGCGAACCGGAGTCTGCGCGTCGGGCGTCACAACCTGCAGCTCGTCGATGATGCGGTCGGCAAGGTCATGCGGCTCCTTGCGGCGCACAAAGACCGATTTGCCTTCGCGGTAGGAGCGCAGCATCATGTTGTCGATGATGCTCATGGAACCGACAAGGCCCATGCCGAGGCGGTCTTCGGGAACAAAGGACAGGCGTACGCCGAGGTTCTTGATCTGCAGGGGCGTCTTGTCGCGCAGGTCCTCCTCCCGCCCCGTTTTGGGATTGAAGTAGATGATGCTGCCGCTTCTGAGCTGCTGCAGACCCGCAATGGATTCCAACAGCTCTTTCTGGCCGCTGCCGGAAATGCCGGCAATGCCGAGGATCTCTCCGGCATACGCGGTGAAGTTGACGTTTTTGAGAATGGGGCGGCCGTCGTTGCTGTTGACCGAAACATTTGTGAGCACCAGCCGCTTTTCAATGTTCTTGGGGTCGGTCCGCTCGATGTTGAGGCTGACCTTCTGGCCGACCATCATCTCCGTGAGAATGCTCTCATTCGCTTCGGCGGTGTTGATCGTGCCGACGTATTCGCCCTTGCGCAAAACGGAAACGCGGTCGGAGATCTCCATGACTTCGTTCAGCTTGTGCGTGATGATGATGATCGCCTTGCCGTCGTCGCGCATCCGGCGCAGAACGGCGAACAGCTTCTGGATCTCCTGCGGCGTGAGCACCGCCGTCGGCTCGTCGAGGATCAGGATATCCGCGCCGCGGTAAAGCGCCTTGACGATTTCAACGGTCTGCTTTTCCGAAACGGACATCTGATAGATTTTCTTTGAAAAGTCGATTTCGAAGCCGTATTTCTCGCAGGTCGCCATGATGGTCCGCTGCGCCGTCTTCGGGTCATACCGCCCGTCTTCGATACCGAGAATGATGTTCTCGGTCGCGCCGAACACATCCACGAGCTTGAAATGCTGGTGGATCATGCCGATTTTGTAGCGGTACGCGTCACGCGGCGACTGGATGGACGCCTCTTTTCCACCGATGAAGATCTGCCCCTCATCGGGGTGGTAGATGCCGGAGATCATGTTCATGAGCGTCGTTTTGCCACTGCCGTTTTCGCCGAGGATCGACAGGATCTCATGGTTGTAAACGGTCAGGGAGACGTTCTTGTTCGCAACGATCTTTCCGAACACCTTGGTGATATTCTTCAGCGCAATGGCCGGTGTTTTTTCCACAGTGTTCCCTCCTATTGCAAATGCAGGATTCAAAATGCAAAACTAAAAATTGCGATTGCAAAAGCGCTTTGCCGCAGGCAGTTCGCAATTCTTAATTCTGAATTCTCAATTTTATGATTCTTGCGTCCGCTCTGAAAAGAGAAACAGCCGGGCGGCGTTCAGGTCGCCCGGCTGGGTTGTTCCGTGAAACGGAATCAGAATTTTTCGTTGAGCAGCGTGATGCCGTCGATGCGAAGATCGAAGTACGGCGCACTGCGGAACTCGGACTCATGGAAGTAACCGTCAGCGATGACTTCGGTGTCGCCGGTGTAAGCTTCGTCAGTGTCAACGTCAGCCTTGTAGGTGTCAAGTGCTTTGCCGCCAACCGTGAAGTTCTTGGTATCGAAGACATGGATGGAACCGTCAGCAAGGCCGGCCTTGACTTCTTCAATCTTGGCAACCGTGCCTTCCGCAGCAGCGGGTTCGTTGACGTCGGTCAGCACGACAGAGCCGGTCTCAATCGTACCGGTCCAGTCGGTGTCGAATTCTTTGCCTTCCATAGCCGCTTTGATCGCGTACTCAATGTACGGAGTCCAGTCGATTCTGGAGGAAACGATGAAGGTGTTCGGGCAAGCCTGTACGGTGCTGCCGTTGTAGGAGATGTTCGGGATCCCTGCTTTTTCGCAAGCGGTCGGAGCGCCCATGGAGTCAGCATGCTGGCTGATCAGAACGCACTTATTGTTGATGAGGAGCGTTGCAGCTTCTTTTTCTGCAGTCTCGTCATACCAGGAACCGGTGAACTGGACTTCCATCGTTGCGCTCGGGCAGATGGACTTCGCGCCAAGATAGAAGGAGGTGTAACCGGAGATCACTTCCGCGTAGGTGAACGCGCCGACGTAACCGATCTTCGCTTCTTCAGCGGTGATCTTACCGGCTTCGATCATCTCGTTGAGCTTCATGCCTGCGGCAACGCCGGCAAGATAACGGCCTTCATAGATGGATGCGAATGCGTTGTGATAGTTGGCAAGCTTTTCGGTGTGCGCTCTGGTACCGGTCGCGTGGGAGAACTGAACGTCGGTGAATTCCTTTGCAGCCTCGATCATGTAGGGTTCATGGCCGAAGGAGTCGGCGAAGACAAAGCCGCAGCCCTTGTCGACGAGGTCGGCAGCCGCTTCTTTGCAGGCGTTGGATTCGTCAACGTTGGTGATGCCGATGTATTCGACACCGAGGTTTTCACAGGCTTTCTTTGCCGCGTCGATGAAGTTCTTGTCATAGGTCGAGTTTTCATCATGCAGGAAGATGAAGCCGGCCTTGAAATCGGTCTTCTCAACGGGTTCTGTGGAAGCGTCAGGCGTATCGGTGGGTTCCGCGGGGGTCTTTCCTGCGCAGGCGGCAAGTGCGAACACTAACACAGCAGCCAACAGGATGGCGAGTACTTTTTTCATACTGATTTCCTCCAGTTTTTTGTCCAGTGGACATTTTTTTGTTGTATAAATCACGCCGTGCGGGCGGAATTTATCGGAATTTGATGACGCCGCCGTCCATGCTGTCAATCACGGCGAGCGATTCCACACGCACACCCTTTTCGCGGATGCGGGCGGAACCCGGCTGGAATGCCTTTTCGATCGCGATGCCGCAGCCGGCGACTTCGGCGCCCGCCTGCCGGCAAAGGTCGATCAGACCGAGCAGCGCGTTGCCTTCCGCAAGGAAGTCGTCAATGATGAGCACGCGGTCGCCCTTATGCAAAAATTCCTTTGAAACGATCACGTCGTAGGTCGTGCCGTGGGTATAGGACTTGACCGAGGTCTTATAGACGGACGAGGCGATGTTCTTGGTCTTGGTCTTCTTTGCGAAAAGGACGGGACAATCAAAAAACTGCGCTGTTATACAAGCAATTCCGATCCCGGACGCTTCAATCGTCAGGATCTTGTTAACACCGCAGTCTGCATATAATCTTTTAAACTCCTTGCCGATCTCATTGAGCAAGGCAACATCCATCTGGTGATTCAAAAAAGAATCCACCTTGAGAATGCTTCCCGGAAACAGTTTTCCGTCTTTGAGGATCCGTTCTTCCAACAGTTTCAATGGTCTCACCGCTTTCGGGAAATGTCACAAAAAAATATTGTCTGTGTGTACTCTCATTCTATCAAAATCTGTCGATGATTGCAATACTTGTTTTCGTAAAACTTGAATTTTGATTGTCATTTTTTCTTGTGAAAATTGCACAACGCTGAACAAAGTTTGAATACGCGGCAACAGGTTTGTCACAATTCGAAGCCGGCAAAGGAAAAACATTTGTGCAAAAAACGCCGATAGGACTTGATTCGTTCACACTTTTGCTGTATAATGTTTTTGTATATGTAAAAGTACACTGTATATTGTATCACGAAAGGACGAATCAATATGGTAAGAAATAAAGTCAAACTCTCCATCGCCGGTGCGGAATACGCCATCATCACCGAGGATGACGTCCAGTACGTCACCGAGCTCGGCAAGGATGTCGACCGCGCGATTGCGAAGACCATGAAGGAAAATCCGCACATCTCCGTCACGCAGGCCGCCGTGCTCACCACGCTGACCTACGCCGACGAATACAAAAAGGCGAGCACCACCGCCGACCACCTGCGCGAGCAGATCAAGGATTACCTTGACGACGCCTCCAACGCCAAAAGCAAAGCGGACTGGGCGCGCCACGAAGCCGAAAAGACCAAACGCGACCTTGAAAACGCGCAGCTCGAAATCGACCGGCTGAAGGCGCAGCTGGCCTCCGTTCTCGATCAGATCGGCAGAAAGCAGAACTGATGCGTCAACCGGAACTGCTTGCCCCTGCCGGATCGCCGGCCTGCGTCACCGCAGCCGTGCGCTGCGGCGCTGACGCCGTCTATCTCGGTACCAAAGCCTTCAACGCCCGGCGCGGCGCGGAAAACTTTGACGACGCCGCTTTGCGCGAAGCTGTCGCCTATTGCCACGCCCGCGGCGTCAAGGTTCATATCACGCTGAATACCCTCGTGTCCGACGCAGAGCTTCCGGCGGCACAAAACGTCATACAGCACGTTTGCGCACTTGGTGCAGACGTGCTGATTTTGCAGGATCTCGGTCTTGCCGCGCTCGCAAAAGCTGCGGCGCCTGCCCTCGGCCGCCACGCATCCACACAGATGTCCGTGCAGACACCGCAGGGCGTTGCGCTGCTGAAGGCATTGGGCTTTTCCCGCGTGGTGCTGCCACGCGAACTGACCGCAGCGGAAATCAAAGACGTGCGCGCCTCCACCGATCTGGAGATAGAGGTCTTCATCCACGGGGCGCAGTGCATGTGTGTCTCCGGGCAGTGCCTCATGAGCGCCGTACTCGGCTCCCGCAGCGGCAACCGCGGCCTTTGCGCCCAGCCCTGCCGGCTGGCGTTTTCCGCCGGTCAGCCCGGACGGCACGACCTGAGCCTGAAGGACCTGTCCCTGATCGGTCACCTGCAGGAGCTGACCGCTCTCGGCGTCGATTCCTTCAAAATCGAAGGGCGGATGAAACGTCCCGAATACGTGGCCGCCGCCGTCACAAGCGCACGCGCCGCACTGAACGGGTCACCCGACGCCGCGGCTGACGAGGCGCTGCGCGCCGTGTTCTCGCGCTCCGGTTTCACAGACGGATACTTTCAAAACCGTCGCGGCCCCGACATGTTCGGTGTACGTACCAAAGAGGACGTCACCGCCGCCTCAAACAAAGTGCTCTCTTCGCTCGCGCATCTTTATGACAAGGAGCAACCGCGTGTGCCGGTGGATTTCTTTTTCAGCCTGCAGGCGAATGAGCCCCCTGCCCTCACCGCAAAAGCCGGCGGCAAAACCGTTTTCGTCACGGCGGACACGTTGCCGCAACCGGCAAGAACAACGCCCCTGACCGCCGAAGCGCTCGGCGCACGGCTGTCCAAATGCGGCGGCACGCCGTTTTTCTGCCGCAGCTTTGACTGTGAGCTGGAAGACGGGCTGATGCTGCCCGCAAGCGTGATCAACGACCTGCGCCGACGGGCGCTCGAGCAGCTTGAACTGGCGCTTTCATCTGTAAAGGAAGTTGGCTTTACAGACGTTAAAATCGACGATTTTATTTCCAATAGAGAAACCGGTGGTACAGCCATCCTGTCCACGCCGAAATTTCACGTTTTTGTTGCCGATCCCGCACAGATTCCGCTGAATCTGGCGCATGTGGAAAACTTGTTTTTACCGCTTGAAAGCGCGGAAAAGTCGGTGGAAATTGTGAAAAACTGCCCGGTTTCCTGCGGTGTACACCTGCCGCGTGGGATTTTCGGCAATCACGAGCGTGTAAAACAGCAACTTCTGCGAGCAAAAGCCAACGGATTTACAGCAGCATATTGTCCGACACTGGACGCGCTCGCGCTGGCAAAAGACTGCGGCATGGACCTGTTCGCAGGCTTCTCGCTGAATATTTTCAACAGCGCCTCCGCTGCCGTTCTGGGCCGTCTCGGTGTAAAGGCGATCACCTTGTCACATGAATTGACTGAAGTGCAGGCAAAGCGCCTTGTCACCCCTGTCCCCAAAGGCATCTATGCCTACGGCCGGCTGCCGCTGATGCTCACGCGCAACTGTCCGATCCGCAATGTCAAATCCTGCGCGGATTGCAAAAACCAAAGCGACCTCACCGACCGCCTCGGCGTCCGGTTCCCCGTCCGCTGCCGCAGCGGCTGCAGCGAGGTACTGAACAGCCGCCCGATTTATCTGGCAGACCGCCCGAGCGCCCTGCAGGGGTTCGATTTCATTGAACTGCATTTTACGACCGAAGACCGCGCTGCGGCGGACGAGATCCTCGCCCGGTACCGCGACAACCGCGCGTTCGACGGCTCGTTCACGCGCGGACTGCTGTTCCGCGGTGTAGATTAAAAAGAAAAGGAGCATGCATATGGCAAAACGTACAGACTACCTTTCCTGGGACGAATACTTCATGGGGATCGCTCTGCTGTCCTCGTACCGCAGCAAAGACCCCAACACGCAGGTCGGCGCCTGCATTGTCAACGACCACAATAAGATCATGTCCGTCGGTTACAACGGCTTTCCGATCGGCTGTGATGACGACGAATTTCCGTGGGAACGCGAGGGCGACGCCTATGACACCAAGTACCCCTATGTCTGCCACGCGGAGCTGAACGCCATTCTCAACAACGCCGGCGCAAATCTTTCCGGCTGCCGCATTTACGTGGCGCTCTTCCCCTGCAACGAATGCGCCAAGGCCATCATCCAGAGCGGCATCCGCGAGGTCGTTTACCTTTCCGACAAATACGCCGACACCCCGATGACCCGCGCATCAAAGCGCATGTTCAACGCCGCCGGCGTCAAGCTGCGCAAGCTCAAACCAAACCGCAGTCAGATCGTGATTGATCTTGACGAAGGAAAAATCTGAACTGACAGACGTCGTTTCCGCAATGGGAACGGCGTCTCTTTTTGGACAGGCGTCGGCAGCCGAGGCCCCGCGCCCCTTCGCTGCAATGCAGCGCGCGCCCGCCCCCGCAGGGGGGCGGGCGCCGGCACGGCGCAGCCGTGCAAGGGGCGCGGGGCCCGGCAGGTACGCGCGTAAACTAAAATGCAGCCGCTGCACCCCATCCCGGATGCAGCGACTGCGTTCCTTTATTATGCGACGGTGGTTTGCGCATCTTCCGTGACCGCGTCAAACGTCACCGCACCGTCCTGCAGGCGGCAGACATAGCTGTGCTTCGCTTCGACGGTGCCGTCCAGCACCGCTTCGGACAGCGGATCCTCCAGCTTCGTCTGGATCGCACGCTTGAGCGGACGGGCGCCGTAAACCGGGTCAAAGCCCGCATCAGCCACCATGTCGATCACATCGTCCCGGAAGGTCATTTCAATCTCCATACCGCGCAGGCGTTCTTTCGTCTGTTCCAGCAGCTTTTCCGCGATCTCGTGGATCTGCGGCTTGGTGAGCTGATGGAAGACGATGATTTCATCCACACGGTTGAGGAATTCCGGACGGAAGGCCTTTTTCAGCTCGCCCATCACCGCGTCGTGAATCTTCGCGTCGGTCTGTGCCTGCGCGTCGGCACCTGCAAAGCCGATGGCCTTGTTTTCCCCTGCAATCAGCTTTGCGCCGAGGTTCGACGTCATGATGATGATCGTGTTTTTGAAGTCCACCTTGCGGCCCTGGGAATCCGTCAGGATACCGTCGTCAAGAATCTGCAGCAGCATGTTGAATACGTCGGGGTGCGCTTTTTCGATCTCGTCGAACAGCACCACACTGTAGGGCTTACGGCGCACCTTTTCGGTGAGCTGACCGCCCTCCTCGTAGCCGACATATCCCGGCGGGGAACCAACCAGACGCGAGGCATTGTGCTTCTCCATGAATTCGCTCATGTCAAAGCGGATCACGGCGTTCTCATCGCCGAACATCGCCGCGCCGAGCGCCTTGCACAGCTCCGTCTTGCCGACGCCGGTCGGGCCGAGGAAGATGAACGAACCGAGCGGCCGCTTCGGGTCTTTCAGGCCGCTTCTGCCGCGGCGGATTGCCTTGGCAACCGCGGTGACAGCCGCGTCCTGCCCGACGATGCGCTTGTGCAGTTCGGTTTCCATATCCAGCAGCCGGCGGCTTTCTTCCTTGGTCAGCTCCGTGGTCGGAATGCCCGTCCAGCCGGAAACAATCTGCGCAACCTCAACGGCGGTGACTTCGCCGCCGGAATGGGCGCTTTCCTCTTTCCAGTTGGTTTTGGAGGCGGTAAGGTCGGAGCGCAACCGTTTTTCTTTGTCACGCAGCTTCGCAGCCGCTTCAAAATCCTGTGCGTTGACCGCCGCCGCCTTTTCTTCGTTGACGGTCTTGATCTGATCCTCAAGCGCCTTGATCTCGGGCGGTACGGTGTAAGCGCGCAGGCGTACCCGCGACGCCGCCTCATCAATCAGGTCAATTGCCTTGTCCGGCAAAAAGCGGTCGCTGATATACCGCGCAGACATTTTCACGGCGGTCTCGATCGCCTCGTCGGTGATCTTCACCTTGTGGTGCGCCTCATATTTGTCGCGCAGCCCTTTCAAAATCAGCACAGCCTCTTCTTCGCTCGGTTCGCCGACCTTGACAGGCTGGAACCGGCGTTCGAGCGCGGCATCCTTTTCCACATACTTGCGGTATTCCGCAATCGTGGTGGCGCCGATGACCTGCAGCTCGCCGCGGGCCAGCGACGGCTTGAGAATGTTCGCCGCGTCCACAGCGCCTTCCGCCGAA
The DNA here is from genome assembly GCA_902772935.1 of Oscillospiraceae bacterium. Taxonomy (GTDB): domain Bacteria; phylum Bacillota; class Clostridia; order Oscillospirales; family Acutalibacteraceae; genus UBA6857. Next base: position 21,713 of record CACYCR010000146.1, on the reverse strand, counting down.
CCGGTACCGATCAGATTGTGCACCTCATCGATGAACAAAATGACGTCTTCAGACTTCACAACCTCGTCGATGCAGCCCTTGATACGCTCTTCAAAGTCGCCGCGGTACTTGGTACCGGCAACCATGCCGGTGAGGTCAAGCGCAACGATCCGCTTGTCACGCAGCAGCTCCGGCACCTCGCCTTCGGCGATCTTCAGTGCAAGCCCCTCCGCAATGGCGGTTTTGCCGACGCCGGGTTCGCCGATCAGGCAGGGATTGTTTTTGCTCCGGCGGCAAAGAATCTGGATCACACGCTCAATCTCTTCGCTGCGGCCGATCACCGGGTCGATCGCGTGGTTCCGTGCGCGGGCGGTCAGATCCTGCCCGTATTTATCAAGATTCGGCGTATCCGTTTTACCGCGGCGCGCCGTGTTTTGCTGCTGCGGATAGGCGTCCGTCCGTGTACCGTGGAACAGGTCGTCCATGAGCTGCGGCTGTGACACGCCAAGCTCTTTCAGAATGAAGGCGGCACAACTGTCGTTGTCCTGCAGCAGTGCGGCAAGCAGATGTTCCGTGCCGACATAACCGACCGCCTGGCTGCGCGCCAAAGAAATGGCCAGCTCAATCACATGTTTGCTGCGCGGGGTCAGGTCCTCCGGTGACAGCACGGTCGGGATTCCGACGCCGACGGTCTGCCGGATGATCGTGTCGACATTTTGCGCTGTCACACCCTTTGAGAGCAGCAGCTTCGTCGCCACGCCGTTGTCCTCGCGGACAAGACCGGCCAGCAGGTGTTCGCTGCCGATATAGGTGTGCCCCAGATTTTCGGCGATCTCAATGGCCGAGTTCAGGGCACGGTTTGCTTTTTCCGTAAATCCGGTAAATTTATACATAGCATCAAATCCTTTCTTCAAGAGGTCTGCCTTTTGGCAACGGCTCTGCCGCCGGGCCGCAGTGCGTTTCCCTGCGGCAGACCGGGTTTCCCGTTTGTCCTCTGCGGTTCGTATGGGCAACCGGGGTTCAAAAAACGCCGCCGAAAGAAGGTTTCGGCGACGACGATACTTTTAGGTCACGCAAGCGCGTCTTTCACAGCCTTTGCGCGGATGACGTCGCGTTCGGCCGCCGTGCAGCGCCGCCCTTCGGCAACATTGATGGTTGCCGGCTGCATCTCCACGAGCAGACGGTTCAGCGTTTCCAGCGGAATGTCCAAAATGCCTTCCGCCGCGCCGAGGCGTACCAGTGAGACCAGATCGGTCATTTCACTGCAGGAGAGCATATGGGCGCTTTTGAGAATCCCGTAAGCGCGCCAGATCCGGTCAATGAAGACGTCATCCTTCAGCAGTGCGGCGCGGGCGTTCTTTTCCTGCGCGATGATCTGCAGCGCGATGGCGTTCAGATTCTGGATGGCTGCGGTTTCGCTGATGCCGAGCGTCACCTGATTGCTGAGCTGGAAAATATCGCCGACTGCCCGTGTGCCGTCGCCGAGGGCGCCACGGATGGTCAGGCCGAGCTTTGCAATCGTACTTGACAGCCGCCGCATGGTTCCGCCTTGCGCAAGTGCCGGCAGATGCAGCATCACGGAGGCGCGCAGTCCGGTGCCGAGATTGGTCGGGCACTGCGTCAGATAGCCGAGCCGTTCGTCAAAGGCAATCGCCGCCTTTTGTTCAAGCGCTTTGTCAAAGGCTTCCGCTCTGGCATAGGCGTCCTCGAGCGCAAGGCCGGGATAGATGACCTGGATACGGACGTGATCTTCTTCGTTGAGCATGATACTCACGTCTTCATCCTTCGCAAGAATCAGGGCGCGGCCGGCGCTGTCCGAGGCAAACTCCGGGCTGATCAGGTGCTTTTCCGCGAGGGAAACCGCCTGCACCGGGGTCAGCGTCTGCATTGGGATATAATCGAAGCTGTCACGGTTTTCATCGGTCAGCAGCGCGTCTTTGACAAGATTGTTGACCGCTTCCCGGTCTTCGACGCCCAGCCGTGCCGGGAACGGATAGTCCTTCAGGTTGCGCGCAAGGCGTACCCGCGTACTCAGAACGATGTCACCGTTGCTTGTCGGGGTCTCATAGCGTTTCATCTCATGCTTCTCCTTTCAGCGCCTTGATGTTGTCGCGCAGGACAGCCGCCTGCTCGAAATTCTGGGCTTCAATGGCTTTTTGCATTTCCGCCTGCAGCGTTGCGATCTTCTCTTCGGTCGTCGGTTCTGCCTGCGGTTTTTCGTCCGCTGCCGCCTTTGGCTTGTCGTCCACAACGGTGTACGGAATCCGTCCGGCGTGTTTTGCGCGGCCGTGGATCCGCTGGATGGACGGCAGCAGCCGGTCATAGAAGCGTTCATAGCAGTCCGCGCACCCGACCATACCGGTGCGGATGATCTCGTCGAACGAGCTGCCGCAGGTCGCACAGCGATCCTGCCGCAATCCGGCAAGCGCGAGCGGCGTATCGGAGAAGAAGCCGGAGAAGATGTTGGGGATGCTCAATGAAAAATCATCAAAGAAGCCGTCATAATCATAGCCCTGTTTTTTTGCGCAGTCGGTGCAAAGGTGTTTTTCGGTGGTCTCGCCGTTGATGACGCGCTTGATGTGGGTTGTGGCTTCTTGTTTTTTACAGTTTTGACATAACATGATTCATACCTCCCTGGGAATCATTTGTGATGGTTGGTTTTGGAGTTCGGACGGATGGGGACCATCTATCTGTGCAGCAGCGTCAGCAGCATCTGTTTGCAGATGGCTGCGCGGACGCGGTCGCGCTGCGGCTGTTCAATCAGCTTCAGCACCGGGTCGCCCGCCGCCGCCATGATCAGCGAAGCGTCCCGCTTTTCGATCAGATCGCTGTAGACGAGGTTGACCAGGTAACTGCGGCAGGTTTTTTCATCAAGGCTGTCGCCGATGGCATTGACCACGTGCATGAGCGGCGTCCCCGTTGAAAAATTCACGCGGGTGATCTTGATGCAGCCACCGCCGCCGCGCTTGCTTTCCACCAGATAGCCGCGCTCCGGGGTAAACCGCGAAGAGAGCACATAGTTGATCTGACTGGGTACACAGCCGAGATTCTGCGCCATGGTGTTGCGCTGAAATTCGATCTCGTCCTGGTTTTCCATCATTTCCGAGATCATGTGGGCAATCATATTGGAAAGATTCACGGTACTCATCTCGATTCCTGTTGTTTTTTCGTCTTGCATTTCTGCCGAAAGTCCGAGGTCCAACAAGTCGTTCTGTTTGTTCTTTGACTTTGACTTTCTTTGACTTTCACTGTCTATTATTATACACAAGACCGCCGAATATTCAAAGGTCAAAAAAGATCAAATTTGACCTTTCAAAAATCAAATTTTTAAAATAGCTCTTGTTTTCTTTATTTTTCAAAAAGTTTCGCATTTTTTCATGATTATTTGACTTTTAAAAACCCTCCCCGTTTACCGGAGAGGGTTTTGCACTTATTTTACCGTCAGGAATCCGAAACCGAAATCAGACCGTTGAACACGCCGACATAGGCGCTGCCGTTCGGGCCGATGGTGATGGGGCCGTAGCTGTTGTTCCAGTTGCGCCCGCAGCCGGTGAAGACCTTATAGACCGTTTCGCCGGTTTCAAAGTCCACGGCGGTGAAGTACCACGCGACGGCGGACTTCGGGATGTCCTTGTTCTGCACGCGCGTATACAAATACACAAGACCGTTGCCGGCGGAAAGCTTCGGCACAACGGTTGCGGAGGCTTCTTCGCTTTCCCAGACGACCTCGCAGCCGGTGCAGTCGGCGTTCATGTCAATGCGGGTCACGCCCGGTTCGCTGGTCGGATTGCGTTCCAAAAAGCCCGCGCCGCTTTCGGAATAGTTGTTTTCGATGATGAAGGAGCGGCCGTGCGCGATCAGGGAATTTTCGCTGACACTGCGGCCGGCGGCGAACAGCGGTTCGGTCACGATCGCCTCCCCTGTTTCGCGATCATACACCACAAGGTTCACGCGTTCATCCGCGTTGTCCGTGATGGCGCACAGCTTGCGGATGCTGCCGTCGCTGCACGGCACATCCAACAGCGACGGTGTGGTGCCGCTGCCCTGATTGATCGCGCCGGGTTTGGTCGCCACGCCGCGGTCGTATGCCGTCCGCCAGGTATAGGCGGGTTTGCCGTCCACAATGTCGAAGCGGTACATGGCGTGGTCGGAGACAATGTAAACACCGTCCGCACACACGGCAAGTGTGTTCTGAATCTCCTCGTTTTCCAGGCGCATCACCTTCACCGCGCCGGTCTGCGCGTCTACAAAGCCGACGTCACCCGGGCGGGTCACGAACCAGATGTTGCCGTCAAAATCGGGAATCGCATCCGTGATGAACGCACCGTCCTCGAGATACGGCTGCAGGTCATATTCTTTTTCGATCTTCCATTCGGGCTTTTTTCCGCTTTCATCCACATAGAAAATCTGGATCACATTGTCGGAGTTGCCGATGATCGGACGGTCGCCCGCCAGCAGATGGCAGTACGCACCGCCGGAGGTGTCGTTGGAGATCTTGCTGAAATCAAACGTTTTGAAAAACTCGCGCGTGGACTGCCGCTGCGGCAAGCGAGTCTCTGCAAGAATTTCCAGCGTTTCGGCGTCAAGCAGCAGCAGCCGGAAACCGACCACATTGCCCGAGATACACATGATGCGGCCCTTCGAGTCAAACATCAATGTCGCAACGAGACCGCCGAACACATTCATCGAACGGCTTTTGACCACCGGATTTACGCCGAGCGGTCCGACGTAATCATAAGTGCCGGAGTTGTAGGAGTTGCCGTGCATCCCGTTGGTGCCCTCGGGCGCAAGGAAGGGGTGCTGCGGCACGGCGGTGGCGGCAAGCGGTTTACTGACTGCGGGCGCGCCGTAATAAGCAGGACAGAATTTTGCTGCGAGCGGCTGACGGATTGCACCGCAGGGGCTGGTGAACAGCATGATAATTGCCGAAAAAAACGTGAGCACTTTCAATAAGATCTGTCGCATAGAATCGCCTCCTGTTGAGATTGCTTTTATTATACCATGAACCGGTAAAACAAGCAAGCCTTTTTCATGCCCAAAACCGTACTGTTCATTCCCTTTTCCCGCTGTCACATCTTCGGCATCTGCGCGTATACTGAAACTGTAAGGGATGGAGAAAGCGCGGAAACGCGTTTGCTCCGGCCTGCAAAAAGGAGGTTCTTTCGAATGTGTAATAACGGTTTGTTCGGCACGAACTGCTGCACCTGGCTGATCGTGATCCTTCTGCTCTTCCTCTTCAATAACGAGGGCATCCTCGGCAGCGGAAACGGCTGCGGCTGTGGCTGCGGCGGCAACAACAACGGCTGCGGCTGCTGAGTTTTCAGCATCGACGGCGGCGGACTGCACGGCTGGTCCGCCGCCGTTTTCTTCCGGGATTGGGATTGACAAGCCGATTCTTTTGTGCTACTATTTTATTGGGAGGATTCCCGAAATCCGGACGAGCTCTCGTCCAAAAATAAGGAGGATTATTTATGCAATCCATCAAAAAGTATCTTGCAGAATGCATCGGTACATTCGTACTGGTCTTTGTTGCCTGCGGAACCGCCGCCGCGCTCGGCTGCACAGCGGAACCCAACGCCGCCTATTTCCTGACGGCACTTGCGTTCGGTCTTGTGATCGTCGCCATGGCGTACTCCATCGGCAACATCTCCGGCTGCCACATCAACCCTGCGGTATCCATCGCCATGCTTGTCAGCGGCAAAATGTCTGTCGGTGACTTCTTCGGCTACATTGTCGCGCAGTTCGTCGGCGCGATCGCCGGTGCTGCAGCACTGCGCGGTCTGCTCGGTCCGAGCAGCGGTCTCGGCACCAACGGCCTTTACAACGGCGAGATCCTGCCGTCGCTCATCATCGAATGCGTTCTGACCTTCATCTTCGTCATCGCCATTCTCGGTGTCACAAGCAAAATCGAAAACGGCTCCGTTGCCGGCCTTGTGATCGGTCTTTCCCTGACCCTCGTTCACATCTTCGGCATCCACTTCACCGGCACGTCCGTCAACCCGGCGCGTTCCTTCGGCCCGGCGCTGCTCGTCGGCGGCGACGCACTTGCCAACGTTTGGGTGTTCATCGTGGCGCCCCTGGTCGGCGGTGTACTTGCGGCACTGGTATACAAGCTCCTCGCAGGCAAGAAAGAAGCCTAAATCTGCATGCAGCGAAGAACAAAAAGAAAATGATAATATTGAAAAGGTACGGTTCAACCGTACCTTTTCTTTTGGATGGGCTGCGCCCATACCCAATTGTATTTCTTTTTTCGTCGTTTTTTCGCCCTCGACGACCAGACGGTCGCCTGTCGGGCGAAGGAAAACGCCGTCTTCATCTGCATGCAGCGAAGAACAAAAAGAAAATGATAATATGAAAAAGGTACGGTTCAGCCGTACCTTTTTCATTGTGCTGTGACGAACCGTCCGCCGCCGTCGGACGTGTACAGCACTGACCGGAACCGCTGTGCCAAGCCGCCCGGGGCGCCGGCACGGTCGAAGACCGTGCGCCGTGTCTGCAACCGCAGACGCGGCCGCTGCGCGCAGCGCGGCGCCCCGGGCGGCGGACAACATACGCGCCACCCCGGTTTTCCGCAGACTGCTGCACCTTTTTCCTGACTGGACTTGCATTTTACCGGCTTCTACGATATAATAATTTTAACATCTTTTCCGGTGGTGGTATCAATGAAACGACTTTGTTCCCTTGTACTGGCAGCGGTGCTGTGCTTTTCACTGGCCGCTTGCAAAGACAAGGGTGAAACCGCATACGACCTGACCGAAGACACCTTCTTTCTGGTCATGACCAACATGCAGTATTATCCTGAGCAGTACCTCGGCGCACCGATGTCTCTCGACTGCTTCACCTATGCGCTGACCGACGTGGATGGCAACAGCCACCTGTGCGGTGTACGCAAATGCTCCGCCGGGTACGGTTGCACCTGCGGCAAGGACACGATCATCGGCTTTTTGCTGGAGTCCGATGAGGCGCTGCCCGCGCCGCGCAACCAGAGCGCCGACAACAACGACAAAACATGGGTGCACCTGACCGGCGAGCTCAAAAGCGCCGACATGACCGACATCACGATCCATGCCTATCTGCCGGACGGGTCGGTGGATCCGGACAAAAATGAAACGATCTCGTTTCTGACCTACAAAGTCGCAACCTGCGAGCTGATTGAAGATGCAAGCGGTCTGCAATATTACGTGACAAAATAAGGAGGATTCCCCATGGCAAAAGAAACCACGCTCACCAAAAAGCAAGCCCGTGCCTATGAAGGCAAGCTGAAAGCCCTCGGCAAGTTTCCGAAGATTGCCATCGGCGTGTTCGTCGTGTTGTTCGTCCTGGCGTTTCTGCCGTGGCTGTGCATCTATAACACGGACATCCCCGGTGCGGAAATCCTCGTCAACGGCTGGAATGCATTCTTCTGCGGCATCACCGGAAAGCTCTCCACCCCCGGCGGTCTCTTCGGCAACATGGACACCTTCAACTACTTCGCGGCGTCCGCCTGCGCGCCCCTTGCCCTGTACGGCATGATCGCTTACCTTTGCTTCATCGTCTCCTGTGCGCTGGAGCTGGTACTGATCTTCACCAAGAAGCATCTGCTCAACTGCGTTGCAGCGGTGACGACCCTCGGCGGCATCGTGTTCACGATTCTCGGCTACACGGCGGCGATGTCGGTCAACCAGTCGAACATCCTTGTGGAATACTGCCAGAGCAATCCGGCTTGCTCCGTGGAGTCCTACGCAATCTTCACCGCCGTTCTTGCGGCTGTCGCATTGGTGCTGAACCTCATTGCCGGCATCAAATACTTTACGGCGAAAAAGAGCGTAAAATAAGCCTTCCCGTAAAAGGACGCCGCTGCTTCACCAAACGTGGAGCGGCGGCGCTTTTTTGAACAGCAGTGCCTGCGGGGACGGGACGCCACCTGCTGTGCTTCGCACAGCGCCGCGCCTGCGGCGCACGGCACGGCGTTGCCGTGCCGGTGGCGCCCCGCCCGCAGGCACAGCAAAAACAACTACCGGACAAGTCAGCCGCAGCCGACCTGTCCGGTGGTTGTCATTCTCTCTTGTCTGCGTGTTCCGCCTTACTTTGCCGCAAAGCTGTCAACGGTGACCGACCGGTCAGCCGCAACCGTGACCACGGCAACATAGGTTTTGACCGGCGGGTTGGTTTCCCAACTGCGCTGATAGGTGAAGGTAAGGGTCGTTGTGCCCGCCTTCACGGCACGGTAGTTGAAGAACTGCGTGCCACCCTGTCCGACGAGACCGGTTTTCGGCGCGGTGTAGAACGCCTTTTCCAGCACAACGCTGTCGCCGTCCGCCTTCGCTTCCCAGGTGTAGCCGGTGGTGCTGTTCGCCGCGAAGGAGAACTGCACGCCCTCTTCCACGATGGCGTAACCGTCATTGCCGACGGTCACGTCCGGCTGCGCCTGCTTCGGCGTCACGCCGAAAAACGCGAGGACTGCGAAGAAAAATGCCAGAATTCTTTGGATGATTGCCTGCATAAAATGACCTCCTTGCGCACAACCTGTGCGTGTTGTTATTTTTCAACGGCAATACGCTCGAGTGTGAAGCCTTTGCCGCGGACTTCCTTGATTTTTGTAATCGTGATGAATGCCTGCGGATCCACATCGCGGATGCAGCTTGTCACGGCGTACAGTTGCCGCGGATGCACCACACACAAAACACCCTTTTGCTCTTTCTCGAGGTGTCCCGTTTCGATCAGTGACATTGTGACGCCGAGATCCATCTGATACAGCAGTTGCTCCCGGATGGTCTCAAACCGGTCGGACACCACAAAGACCTGCAGCTGCGACTGCCCGAGCAGCATCACCTGATCGAGAACGATCGCCTCCAGCATCAGTACCAGAATGCCGAGCAGCGTGCTTTCGGGTTTTGCAAAAATCGCCTGCAGTCCGATCACCAACAGATCGGACGCCCAGACAAGTACCGCGATCGGAAAATGGAACCATTTGTGAAACACCAGGTTGATGACGTCCATGCCGCCCGTGGAGGAGCCGACGCGCATCACCAGACCGAGTGACACACCGAGCAGGCAGCCGGTGAAGATCGCTGCGAGCAGATTGTTTTCCGTCAGGCGGTCGATGCCGGGGATTCGCTGAAAGAGTCCGAGAAACACCGGGTACAGCACCGAGCTTGCAACCGTGGACAAAAAGAATTTTCGTCCGAGGACTGCCCAGCCGAAGAGCAACAGCGCCACATTCAGAAGCAGCACAAACAACGCGGTATCTTTGCCTGTAACTTTTGATAGGACGATACCGATACCGGTTGTCCCGCCCATAATGATGTCATGCGGCAGCACAAATGCCGCCACCAAAAATGCCAGCAGCGCGTTGCCCAGCAAGACGCAGACACACAGCACCGCCGTATTCTTCCAGGTTCTTTTCTTCGTTTGCAAAGCCATCTCTCCTTCATCCATTTATCATATCAGAAAAATCTCATAGAAGTATCATAAAATTGCAAAAGAACTGTGAACACGCGGCTTGACAAATGCATCTGTTTGCGATACGATGAACATAACAACCGATTCAAAGGAGGTTTTCTCATGGCATCCTGGACACCGATCTGGGGGCAGGCGCACGCTGCCCTCTCCTATTTCAGTTTTCCCGAAAAGCCGCAGACCTTTCGTCTGATTCTTTCATCGGCGATTTCCGGTACGCACATGCGCGTACGACTGTCCAATTTCTGCGGCAAAGACAGCGTTTGCATCGGCGGCATCAGCGCCGCAGTCTGCGACGCGGACGGCAACCTTTTGTCTGACAGTGTTGATCTGACCGGCGCATTTCGGCTGCAGCGGAAAACGCGCTTCATCAGCCCCGCCGTCTCCTTTCCGGTACAGCCCGGCGCATTCCTGTGTGTGAGCGTGTATGTGAAAGCCGGCCGGCTGACCTGCGGCAACCTCATGAACAACGCCGGTCTTTGCGTGCTGCCCGGCGACCGCCGCCATGCGATCTTCGCCGACCACGCCAAACGGACAAACGACCGGCTGCGTCGCGTGGCAAGCGGGCTGCTGCGGATGCCCTTCCATCAGCCCATTCCCCTGTTCGACGCAGTGGAGGTGCTGAATGCAGACGGCGCAAAAGCGATCGTTGTTTTCGGCGATTCCCTTTCGCAGCAGGGCTTTTGGGTGAATCCGTTTGAGGCGCGCGTCCGTGCCGCCTTCCCCGGCCGGTTCAGCGTGGTCAACAAATCCATCATGGGCAACCGTGTTCTGCAGGATTGTTCGCCGATCTTTCCAGCCCGTGATCTTTACGGCGTCAAGGGGCTGACCCGTCTTGCGGATGACGTGCTCGCATACGACAACATTGGATTTGTCATCCTCGAACTCGGCATCAACGATCTGATTCAGTACGCAACGATCAACGGTCTGCCGAAGGAAAAGCCGACCGCCGCCGCGCTTGTTGACGGCATTTTCACCCTCGCGTGGCAGATGCAAAGCGCCGGCATCCGCGTCATCGGCACAACGCCCATCGGCTTCGGCGACTGCATTGACGCAACGCCGGAAAAGCTCGCCCTGCTCGAAGATGTGCTCGCGATGCTGCGTCTGCGGCAAAACGAGTTTGACGGCTTTTTTGACATGGCGGCAGTCACTTCCGACCCGGATCGTCCGCTGCACACGCGAAGAACGTACCTCGGCGGCGACAAGCTGCATTTCAACGCCGCCGGCGGCAAAGCGGTTGCGGACAACTTCGATTTGTCGATGTTAAACATCGAGTGAGCGGTTTGCGCAAAACTGCAGAAAACAAGGTAAAAACGAGGCACAATGACTGTGCCTCGTTTTGCATTTTAAATTGCTTTTTGGGATGCTGCCGAACTTACTGCTCGGACGGATACTCGCCCTTGCCGGTGATCTTGCGCTTGATGATCTTGCCCATACGCTTGAGGGCGTAGGGACCGACGAGCTTCATCATCTCCTCTGCGGTGTGCATATCGGAGCACGCCGGCAGGTCGCGTGAAAGATGGATCGCGTCAAATTCGCAGCGCGTGGTGCAAAGGCCGCAGCCGACGCACATATTGTAGTCGACGGTCGTCGCGCCGCACTTGAGGCAACGGGACGCTTCGGTCTTGATCTGTTCTTCCGTCAGCGGAAGGCGCAGGTCACTGAACGACTTGCGCGGGTCGCCGGGCTTGAGACCGGGCGCCTGCCGCGAAGCGTTGTCGTAGGAGTCGATGCGGATGTCATCCTTGTCAAGCTCGATGAACTTGCGCAGATCGCGGCCGATCGTCAGCGACTGACCGGGATGGACAAAGCGGTTGAGTGAGACCATACCTTCACGGCCGTCGGCGATCGCGTCGATCGCAAAGCGTGCGCCGTGGAAGATATCGCCGCCGACAAAGATGTCGGGCTCTGCCGTCTGCAGCGTGACCGGGTCGGCTTCGGCAGTGCCGTTGCGGCGGACCACAACCTTGCTGCCCTTGAGCAGATCGCCCCATTCGGCGCTCTGACCGATGGCCATGAGGGCATTGCTGCACGGTACGGTGATCGTGTCGTTTTCGTCGTACTTCGGCGCGAAGCGATGCTCGCTGTCGAAGACGCTGACACACTTTTTGAAGACCACGCCGGTGACGACGCCGTTTTCGGTGAGGATCTCCTTCGGACCCCAGCCGTTTTTGATCTCGATCTTTTCTTCGAGAATCTCCGCAACCTCGTCCTTTGCCGCCGGCATTTCGTCGCGGCTTTCCAGACAGAGCATCGTAACCTTGCCGTCGGTGCAGCGCAGTGCGGTACGTGCGACGTCCGCCGCCACGTTGCCGCCGCCGATGACCACAACGTCGCCGGAGAGGGTCGCGGTTTTGCCGAGGTTGACGTCCCTCAGGAAGGCAACGCCGCTCTGTACGCCCTTGGCGTCTTCGCCCGGAACGCCCGCAAGGCGGCCGCCCTGCAGACCGATGGCGATGAAGAAACCCTTGTAGCCCTGCGCACGCAGTTCATCGAGGGTGACATCCTTGCCGACCTCAACGCCGCACTTGATCTCGGCACCCATGCTTTCAATGAGGTCGATCTCCTTTTGCAAAACGTCTTTTTCCAACCGGAAGTTCGGGATGCCGTTCATGAGCATACCGCCGGGACGCGCCTCTTTTTCAAAGACGGTGACCGGATAGCCTTCGGTACGCAGATACCACGCAGCGGAAAGACCCGCCGGGCCGGCGCCGATGACGGCGATTTTGTAATCATCCCACTGGTTGCCTTCACCGTTTTCGCTGATGACCTTGAAGCTTTCGGGATTTTCCAGCTCCCACTGCGCCAGGAACTTTTTGATCTCGTCGATGGCGACAGGCTGGTCGATTTTGCCGCGGGTGCAGGCGCCTTCGCAGCGGCGGTTGCAGACCGCGCCGCAGACAGCCGGGAACGGGTTATCCTGCCGGATGAGCTTCACTGCATCGGCATAGCGGCCTTCACCCGCCATCTTGACGTAGCCCTGTACGGCGATGTGCGCCGGGCAGGCCGTCTTGCACGGGGAGGTACCGCTGTCATAGCAGTTGATTTTGTTGCTGTCGCGATAATTCTTATCCCATCTGTCCTCGCCCCAGACGTGATCGTCCGGCAGGTCGTGGACGGGGTACATAACCTTGCTTCCGTCTTTTTTGCACAGCTTCTGGCCGAGCTTTGCCGCACCGGCCGGGCAGACCTCAACGCATTTGCCGCAGGCAACGCACTTCTCCGTGTCCACATGGGCGCGGTAGGCGGAGCGGCTCATGTTCGGCGTGTTGAACAACTGGCTCGTGCGCAGGCCGTAGCAGGAACCGGCGGAGCAATTGCAGATACCGACGATGCGGTTCGGGCCGTCAAGGTTCGTGATCTGATGGACATAGCCCTTGCGCTCGGCGCGCATGATGATCTCCATCGCTTCTTCTTTGGTGATGTATTCGGCGTCCTTGCCGCTTTCCACAAGGAACTCCGCAATGTCGTCAACGCCGATGCACATTTTGCCTTCGATGTCGCCGACGCCCTCGCCGCGCACGCGCTGCGCCTTACGGCAGGCACAGACCATTTTGCACAGCTTGTGGGATTTGTTGACCCAGTGGGACAGATGCTCCACGCTGACGCTTTCGCTCTTCGGGTCAATCGCCTTTTCCACCGGGATGACGTGCATGCCGATACCGGCGCCGCCCGGCGGAACAAGCTTTGCCGCGAGCTCCAGCGGTTCCTGCGGCGCGAGGTTGAACATTGTCGCCACCTCGGGATTCGTGTCGGTCAGGGTCGGATGCTCGACCATGTATTCGCCGGAACCGACAACCCACTTCGGGATCCAGTACTGGATATGCTGATCGGCGTTGTCACGGTTCTGCTCGAGAATGCCGATCCAGATCAAATGGTCAATGATTTTCTGGGCCTCTGCTTCGCTCATGCCGTTGCGTTCGGCAAGCTCTTTCGTGGTCAGGCCCACGCGGCGCACCTTGAAGGACAGCATGAACTTGACTTCTTCTTTTGTCAAAAGGCGGTCAAGAATCCAGAAATCCATGTGGTTTTCCTTCATGCCGCCGGGCAGCTTGCGCGGAATGGAGTCCGTGATCAGCACTGCGAGCTTTTTGACAAGTTTTGCTTTTTCGGGGTCATCGCAATGATGGCCGTTCACGGGGTAATCCCGTTCGTTGACGTGAATATTGGGGTTCACTTCTTTAACCATAACTTCTTCACACCTCTGTGTTATTCCGGCTGAATTCAGCCGATTATATTTTATCAATCTTTGGGGCGAATGTCAAGGCATTGCGGCACTTTGCGCCCTCATTCTTCGCCGGCTTCCAGCCGTTCCTGCACAAAAACGACCGCGCAGGGCGACGAGGTCACCATGACGCTCTCCTGGTGGAAAAACGCGCAAAGGTCTTTCGCAATCTCCATCACCGTCTCCTGCGGCACACCCATCAGCAGCAGCGCCAGCGAGTTTTCCTCCGTATAGCGGCCGTCCTCATGAAAGTAGCCGCCGTTGATCTGATGCAGGGAAAAGGCGACCTGATAATTGCGGCAGACGTTTTTCAGAATGGAAAGATACTTTTCGGTATCAAACTTCTGCACGCCGGTGTCCGCGTCATTCAGGCCGATATAAATGGTGGTTTGCAAGGTCTGTTCGTTCATAGGATCTCCTTTTTTACAGTTCAAGCGCTTTGCAGATTTCCGGAACGATGAATTCGATTTCCGGATGCGCGCTTTCAATCGTTTTTTGCAGACGCTTCACGCTGACCGTCCGCGTCACCGGCGGGAATGCATTGTCAAAATGATCCACCAGAATCTTCTTCGGGCGGTACCGGTCAATGAAGCCTTTCACCTTTTCGGGGACAAAGACGCTGCCGCCGTTGGCGAGGATGAACAGGTCGATATCGTCCGGGTAAACCTCGCCCGGATATTCACGGAACGAGCCGGTGAGGAAGATTTTTTTGCCCGCATTTTCAATCTCATAAGCCACGATCTCGCCGCCCTCGGGCATCTTGTGGTTCATGTAGGCCTGCCAAAACAGTTTCGGCAGCATCACGGCGCATTTCGGCACCACGGTGAGAATATAGATCGGATCAAAAACAATGTGGCGAAAGCGGCGGACACGAATGGAAAAATCACCGATGCAAATGACGTCATCCGGCTGAATGACCCGGATGCGCTCCTGCGGTACGCCAAACGCGACCAGCGTATTTTTCGGCGTCTGCGTGCAGTAGACCGGTACCGTCCGGTCAATCTGCACAAGGGCGGGAATGCTGTAAATATGATCGAGATGCCCGTGGGTGACCAATACCGCATCAAAGCCGGCAAAGCCTTCGACCGGGGTTGTTTCGATGCGCTTGTTCATGCGGACAAACGGGTCAAACAGCAGCCTTGTTTTCCCGTCGTCAATGCTGATGGTTGCCGTACCGTACCAGGTGATTTTCATTTTACACACTCCTTTTTGTTCGGGATGCATTGGTTTTTCAAGGGGCGAAGCCGCCGAACGCGACCCAGGGGGAAAAGGCATGGATCACAGTGATTTTTCAGCCACCAGCTTCGTCCAGCCATTGACATCCGCTTCCGAAATCATCTCAAAGCCATTTTTCTTCCAGAAATGCGTTGACTGCGGATTCCCTTTATCTATTGCCAGCCGAACTGCTGTTTTTCCAATCGATCTCAAATAAGCTATGACTTCGCTGATTATCGCTGTTCCGATCTGATTTCCTTGATATGCCGAATGCATCATAAAGAATCCAATATACGCAGTATCTGCATTTGGATATCCGTCAATTAAATCCATGACTGCCACTAACGTTTTATCTTCGTAAAACCCCACATAATACTTATCAGACATTGCGATGTCCGGCGGCGTAATATGCAAATCATTAAGGACTTGTTCTATCGTGGGCTTTGCTTCACAGTATTGATAAAACAGCGCATTGCCGGAGCATAGATTCAAAATGCTTTCAGCATCCGAATCCCCCATTTTGCGTACTTCATATTTTTTGCTTAGTTCCTGAACGTTTATCATTGAATCTCCTCACGTAATCCAGGTTTGATCAAATCATGCATACTATTTCATGCAGCCGGCATCTTTCGGCTCGTTGGATTCTGAAACGAAGTCTTTCTTTTGGTGGTACAAGCAGCATACCGTCTCCGATTGGTCTTTACATGAGATTTTAGCATTATCCTCTATACTTTTGTTGCCATCTCAATCAGTTTACTCCTATCCCAAAGTCTAACTCGAGTTTGCTCTGCGGCATGAATCGCCTGCTGTGTAAACCTATTATTTGTAATTACAACAGCGACATCGCAATTATACATTTTTGCTCCAGTAAAAGCTTCTTGGACAGCTTTTATCCCAACAGGTGATGAATAGCACTTACATTGAAAGCCATAGCGAATTCCTTCTTTTTCTGCAATAATATCAATCCCGTCATCACCACTGAGTTTGGTTTGTTCAATATTCGAATAATTATTTGCAGCTAAAACTTTGCAGCAATATGATTCAAATTCATAACCATCCAAATCATCAAATCCCTTTGTTATTTGGCTTTCTGACGCAGATGTTTCTTCAGTTGTTTTTTCAAATACACTATAATACTCTTTTATTAGATCCTCATAATAGGTTCTATTACAAAAATATTCATCTTTCGATATAAGTACTTTTCTCGGAGCAGAGCCTTCAGCTGGTTCAACGATCCCGATTTCTTCTAAACAATCCATCGTCCTCGCCGCACGAGCATAGCCTAAACGTAGTTTTCTTTGTAACATAGTAGTGGAAGCTACTTGACAAGTAAGAACGATGTTTATTGCTTTTTTAGCAATAGCCTCATTATCAGTTGCATCATCCATACTGAACGAATAAAAGATTTCTTTACATTCATTCTCCAAAAAAGCTTGGTTTTCAGCATCAAATCTAGAATAATATGGTCTTAGCAACTGACAAAACGATTCATAAGCATTCTGCTTTTCACAAGTTGAGTCATCAAATACTAGTGATGCATATGCCTTTGCACTCCGCTCCAAAAAGTAATGTAAGGATGCTTGTTTCTTTTCAGTGAAAGATTTCAGCATCGAAGATGGTTTATCTCCTTTAAATGGTAATTTCTGCATTTGTTCATAAGGTATAAGGTCGTTTATCAAAACAAAGCACTCATCGTATGTTGAAAAGTATTTATCAACATCTATTGTTGAATTAACTATTTCGACATTTTCTAACAATTTAGTAATCAAGTCTACAGCACTGATTTGAGCTGAGTAATAATCTGGAGAAGGCAATGAATCTAATGAAGGTTTCTCCTCTTTTTTTGACTTTTTAGAACGAGAAGATTCCTTTCGTGTAGAAATAAACAAAATCACCGAAGGTAAAACAAAAAAAGCAAGTGCAATAATCGAATCGACAAATGATATGCCATTATCAATTTCATTTATAATTACACATAATCCCAAAAACAGCAAGATAGCAGAAACACAATATTGGACTATTCTTTTCATATTTTACTCCTCATCAATGATTGAATTTGTCAGTTTTGTTTCAGTGGCAGTCAGATTCCGTTCGTCAAGGTCGATTTTGAAGTCGATATATTAATCCGGCGTTTTTCTAACTAAAAGTACTACCGCTTCCACATGCCCCGTCCGCGGAAACATGTCCACCGCAGCGGCACGCCGGACGGCGTACCCCAGCGCGGCAAACCGCTTGCAGTCGCGGGCAAGGGTCGCCGGGTCGCACGAAACGTAAACCACCCGGTCGGGCTGCATCTGCGACACCGCGTCGATCACGTCGGTGCTGCAGCCCTTGCGCGGCGGGTCAAGCACCACAACGTCCGGCCGCAGTCCTTCAAACAGCAGCCGCTTCGCCGCGCCGGCGGCGTCATCACAGAAAAAGCGGGCATTTTCAATGCCGTTGCGCGCGGCGTTGTCCTTTGCGTTTTCGATCGCCTGTGCAATGATCTCCACGCCGACGACCTGCTTTGCGCGGTGCGCCATGGAAAGGCCGATGGTGCCCGTACCGCAGTAAAGATCCAGCAGCAGCTCGCTGCCGGTCAGCGCGGCAAAGTCCGCCGCCTTCCGGTACAGAATCTCCGCGCCGCGGGGATTGACCTGATAAAATGACAGCGGCGAAATGCGAAAGCGCAGGCCGCAAAGCGTATCTTCAATGAAATCGCTGCCGAAAACCGTGATGCATATATCGCCGAGAATGACGTTCGTCTTTGCGCGGTTGATGTTCAGCACAACGCTTTTCACGGTCGGGTCAGCCGCGGTCAGCCGAGTGCAAAGCGCATCCAGCCGCGGCAGCTTCGGCGTCGTGACCACAAGGCAGACCATGGTTTCGTCGGTATGAAAACCCTTGCGCAGATAAATGTGCCGCAGTTGTCCGCGCCCGGTTTCTTCGTCGTACACCGCAACGCCGCTCTCTGCCGCCCACGCTGCAACAATATCCAGCAGCGGCGCAAACGACGCCGGCTGCAGCACGCAGTCCCGGCAGTCCACGATGCGGTGGCTGCGTTTTGCGTAAAAACCGATGATCGTTTTGCCGTCTGCGGTCATGCCGACGGGGTACTGCGCCTTGTTGCGGTAACGGCGCGTTTCGCCGGTGGACAAGATGTCCTCCACGGGACAGTCAATGCCGCCGATACGCTGCAGGGCGTCCTGCACCTGCTGCAGCTTTGCGCGTTTCTCCGCTTCGTAATTCAGGTGGCGGAAGGCGCAGCCGCCGCACCCCGCAAACACGGGGCAATCCGGTTCGATCCGGTCGGGCGACGGCGTCAGAATCTTTTTGATGATGCCGACGGCGTAGGTCGCTTTGACCTTGATGATGTGCGCTAGCACCTCGTCGCCGATGGCGGTGTTTTCCACAAATACCGTGAGGCCCGCATGGTGACCGACGCCGCTGCCGAGCGCGGTGAGCGCCGTAATGGTCAGCGGGATCTCATCGTTCTTTTTCAAAATTACCGTTTGTTTCATCATCAGCCCTCATAGGACGGTGTTACGCCCTCATACATCAGGTCGTGCAGATACTGCACCTCTTTCGGCCAGTTCATCAGAATGACCTCAAAATCGTCGCGCAGCACCAGCGGATAGGGCTTTGCGGGAATGATCTGCTGTTCAAAATCATAGTTGAGATACGACAGCGCGTTCGCTAACTGATAGACGATCTCGTTTTTGGTCAGGTCGGTCTGCACCAGCGGCAGCACCTTGTCCAGCAGCGCGATGCAGTCCGGCACGGAAAGGCTCTTTGCCTTCTGCGCAAGCGAATAGATCACCTTACGCTGCCGTCCGGTACGGTCGCGGTCGGTGTCGATCTTGCGCGTACGGGCGTACAACAGCGCCTGCTCGCCGTTGAGGTTATAGGTTCCCGCAACGGTGAAGCCGCCGAAGTGTGCGCGCAGCACCTTTGCCTCCTTCTGCGTCAGCGTAATGGGAACACCGCCGAAGGCGTCAATAATCTGCTTGAAGGAATCAAACGAGCAGGAAATGAAATTGTCAATGCGGAATTTGTAATTCAGCTCAATCGCCCGCATCGCAAGCGCCGGACCGCCGTAGCCGTGCGCATGGCTCAGACGCGTGTTCGGGTACCCGGGAATGGCGGCGTATGCCGTCCGGGACAGCGAGATGATGCGCACCTTATGGATCGCCTTGTTCAGCGAAAGCACAATCATTGCGTCCGAGCGCCCGTAGGGGTAGTTCTTGCTGCCGTAATCATAGCCGAACAACATGACGTTGAGTACTTGATCACTGTACCACTTTTTGGTGTCATCCAGATTGCGCCGGATCAGATCATCTGCGTTCTGCAGCGCTTTTGCCGACTTTTCATCGAGCGCGATATCGCCGATATCATCGCTTTCCGGGTCCGAAACGCCCGGTGCAGGCGCGGACAGTGTCGGCGCCGTTTCAATCGGTACGCCGCCGCGGGAATAGGTGATCTTGCTCAAAAAATAATGAATGCCGCCGACAACGGTCGCGGCAAGAACCAACAGCACCGCAACGATCGCGGTCAGGATCTTGTGCTTTCGGATGAACTGCATGGAAAGCCTCCTAACATAGCAAAACAGAGTATATTTTATTTTACAATAAAACCGCCGGAAAATAAAGGGGTTGGAAAAGATTTTTCAAAAAAGGTTTTGCGCGAAACCGGGGACAGCAAAAAAGAGCAAGGTTCTTCTTGCTCTTTCTTCATGCTTATTGTATTGTGAGACGTTTTGCCGCCGTTGCGTTCATCAAAAGATTTTCGCGGTCCGCATCAGAATCACAAGGCCGATGATTATGATGACGGCCGGGCCGAAGGCTGTGACGAGCAGAACGAAATTGGAAACACCGGCGGCAAGACTGCCGAACCGCACCTCAATCAGCCACAAGCCGAATACAAACACCAGCGCTTTGAAAAAGGCGTCCCGCAGGATGCCGGCGACTCTTGTCCGCGAAACCATCATCCATGCAGCAACCGCGCCGACCGTGCCCATCGCCGCGCGTCTGCGGAACTGTGCAATGACCGCGGAGGGAATGGTGCCGAGTGAAAACAGGCTGATGATCGCACCGATGATCGAAGCGATCCACTGATATACACTCGTCGGTTTGATCACCTTGTTCAGCAGGAACAGTGCCACGAACGCGAGAACAACGCCGGTAAACACCGCAACGAGGAACGGCATCTTCCCGTTCCCTTTCAGAATATCGCCGGATGTCAGCGGCAGCAGGTTGATTGCATCAATGATGACGTTCAGCAAAACAACATCCATAAACGCCATGGCGCCTTGCAGCGGCGCTTGCCGAAACACGTTCTGCAGCGAGCCGAAATCGCTGATCTCTTTCAGAAACGGAATGCCATCGACAAAGGTTTCCATCGACGGCACCAGTTCCTGAAAAGAGCTGTGGGAAACCAGAATGATCGAAAAAATGGTCAGCAGCGCCAGCACCGAAGCCGCGTTCGCACCGACATCCGCCAGGCCGGCAGTGCCGAGGCGTCCGAGAAATCCGGCAAGCAGCATCAGAACACCGATCAAAAACAGTCCGACAAGCAGTTTGTACATTTCAGAAATTGTTCCTTTCTCTCCGCACATCGGTCAAACCGTATGCGGCTCAGTCAACAAAATTGAATTCGTCCTTGAATTTTTCCTTGAAGATTCGGAAGACCGCCTGCAGCGTTTCGTCATCGTCCACACTGGAATAGGACTCCTCTTCCGGGTTGTCCGGGTTGCCGTCAAAACGCAGAATGATCACCTCTTCGGCGTCCTCTTCGTCATCCGCCGGCAGCAGCACCACATACTCCGCGCCACGATACTCGATCAGATCAAGAAACTCGAACGGGATCTCGTTGCCGTTTTCGTCATTCAGGATGATGATGTTGCTGTCATCAAACACGTCCGGGTCATCCGGGGCGTCCGTATCGTCCGGCGTATCGTCGATCACGTCCATCGCATCGTCCAGATCGAGCGCTGCGAGCAACTCGTCCACGTCCTTATCCAGGTCGTCCATAAAATTTCTTCCGTTGTCTTTCATTTCAAGAATCCTCCTTTTGGATTTGATAACCGAGTTTTAAAATCAGGCGAATTGTTTCAAGTGCCGTGTTGCGGTCGTAATCTTTTTCATTTTCCGGCAGGTCGGCATACGCGACCAGGCACGGCGTTGTTTTCTTTGCATCGTCCCGGGTCTCGCCGTATGTCCAGCCTTCTGCGACACGCCCGGCCGCCCAGACTTCATGCACGTTCTCGGCAATCTGTTCCGTCAGCACAAGCAGCGCATCGGGGATTACCACATCCGACGTGTCCATTGGCTTTGGTTCATACATCTGCACTGTCTCCTTTGTTGATCTTTCATTCTGATTTGCCGGCAAGCTTTGCCAGCTCTTTTGCGGTGTAAAAATGTGCGGTCGGCAAATTCGTCGGCACATAGGGAACGCTGATGTCATAGATCGTATCGTCGATAATCGAAACGAGCCGATTCGGCACTTCCAGCAGCTTTTCGCCTGTGAAGGCATCCAGGACGGTGGCGCTGCAGGTGCCATCCACAGTTCTATTATCCAAATTCAGGATGAGATATTTCCCATCCGCGCTGAATTGCAGCTGTGTGTTGACGTCTGCTTCCAGAGTATACAACCGGACAAAGGTACCGCCGCGGTTTTCATACACGATCACGGTTGGTTCTGTCCGCAGATAATCGTCACTGAATCCGGCGAGAAGATGTGTCGTCTCACTGTAAGCGGCGTCATTTCGCAGCGATTCCTCCAACGTAAGAAGCGACTGCTGCTTCAGGTCAAAGATCAACAGGCCGGAACCTCTGCTACCGCGCAGGCCATCCATGAACAATAAATCGTCTTTTGCAAA
>CACYCR010000145.1 GCA_902772935.1 Oscillospiraceae bacterium | reverse complement strand
TTTTCTCGACGGTTTTTCGCCCTCGACGACCCGGCGGTCGCCTGTCGGGCGAAGAAACCGCCGCCTTCATCGAAATGCGCATCCTGCCTCGCGAAGAACGAAAAGAAAACATATAAAACATATAGAGAAAGGCACGGGGGACCCTGTGCCTTTTTTGTCAGTGCGGCCCGCGTGTTCCGCTGCCGCCGCCCCGCGGGGAACACGCGCCCCTTGCGCGGCTGCGCCGCGCCGGCGCACCTGCCGCAGGCAGGCGCGCTCGCTGTGCTTTGCACAGCAAGGGGCGCCCTTGCCTTTCCGCCGGCGTGTTCCTGCCGCAGCGGCCGAAAAAAACACCCGCAGGCGAGTGCTGCAGGTGCGCGTTTACTTTTTTCAGGCGCCGATCTTTTTGTGCTGGTAGGTCCAGTGAGCCGACCAGAAGCCGTTTTCACGCTTTTCGATCAGATTGCCTTTTTTATCATAGGCATAGGTGGTGACGGTCTTGGACGGGGTTAAACCCGTTTCAGCAATGGCATACGCATACGCCATTTTTACCAGACGACCGTTTTTATCGTAGGTATAAATCGTCGTCTCTTTTCTGTTCAATCCGTTGTTGTTCCGGAAGGTCACGCTGATTCTTTCCATCTGTCCGCTCTTGTTATAGGTATAGGTCGTGACTTCCTTGGTGGAAATACCGTCTGCCGGGCTCCGGTAGGTATAGACGGATTTTGTCACCTTTTTGTTTTTGTTGTAGGTGTAGACCGTGCTTTCCTTGCTTCTTCCGAGGGTACTGGTTCTGCTTGTGACGTTGCCGGCTTTGTCATACGTGTAGGTGACGACCTCTTTCCGGGTGTCGCCGTCTGAAGAACGAGTGAGATCGGTGATCTTGATGAGGTTTCCGCTTTTGTCATAGGCGTAGGTGACGGTGACGTTGTAGGTGAAGCCGTCTGCCTCCTTGTGCGAAGAGACTTCCTGCGCCAGCCGACCCGCCTTATAGATGTAGTTGTAGACTTTTTTCATGCCGCCCGTCGCCGTGTAGACATCTTTGGTCATCCGTCCGGCTTTGTCGTAGGAATAGACATCCTGCGAGCTGATGACCACGCCGTCCCGGTTGCTCACATCGTACCGCTTGAGCAGATTGCCTTTTTTGTCAAAGGTAAACACCTGGGTGCTGTTTTCAAAATTGCCGTCCTCGTCTCTGCTGACAAAGGCGTCCTTGGTGATGTTGCCGGCCTTGTCATAGGTCAGGGTGCGCGTTTCTTTTTTTGTCACAGTTCCTTCATCATCCATGTCGGTGACGACTTCTTTTGTCATACGGCCCTTTTTGTCATAGGCGCGTTTGGTGATGACGTAACCATCATTTTGGTTCTCTTTTATGCAGACATATCCGTCCGCGCTGATCCGGACGGCATCTTCCGGCAGCGGCACCTCCACCTCCGGGCCGAGTGCGTAAGCCGCGACGGCAAAGCAGGACAGGATCAGCAGTACGCTCAGAACTGCGCCGAGCAGGCGGGTTGATTTTTTCATTGTTATGGTCTCCTTCCTTTTTTGATCTATTTTTAGTCTACCACAGACCATGCAAAAAAGCAAGGGATTCTGCCGGCGAAGCGGCCGCTTTTGGCGGCACCCGCCGCAGTTTTTTCGTCCGCCGCCGCGCCAAAATTCTTTTCCACATTTTATCCATTTTAACAGTTGCCTTTTTTGCCATTCTGCGGTACAATATTTATAACTATACAAAGGAGAACCAAATGGTAACACAGGAGTTTTTGGATCTGCGCAGACAGATCATTGAAAAAGATTTTGCCGCGATGAACGACCGGCAAAGAGAAGCGATCTTTCAGACGGAAGGCCCGCTGCTGATTCTCGCCGGCGCGGGCAGCGGCAAAACGACCGTTCTGGTCAACCGCATTGCAAATCTCGTGAAGTATGGCTGCGCGTATCACAGCCGTGACGCGGTCTATCCGCCGACGGAAAGCGACCTTGCACAAATGCGTGCGGCGCTCGGCGGCGATGAAACCGCCCAGGGCGACATACAGCCGCTGCTGACGGTGGACGCACCGCGTCCGTGGCAGATTCTGGCGATCACCTTCACAAACAAGGCGGCCAACGAGCTGAAGGAACGGCTCGAGGTCATGCTCGGCGCCGCCGGCAACGACGTCTGGGCGAGTACGTTTCACGCCTGCTGCGCACGGATTCTGCGGCGGGACGGTGCGGCGCTCGGCTATTCGAGCAGCTTTACAATCTACGACACCGACGACAGCCGCCGGCTGATGAAGGAATGTATGCGCCAGCTCGACATCAAGGAGAACAATCTTTCCCATAAGACGATTCTGAATGAGATCAGCAAGGCGAAGGACACGCTGACCACGCCGGAAGAATTTCTTGCGCAGGTCGGCAGCGACGTCCGCCTGCAGCGCATCGGCAAAGCGTACAGGCTCTATCAGGCGGAGCTGAAAAAGGCCGACGCGATGGACTTTGACGACATCATCAACAATACTGTTTTGCTGCTTGAGCAGTACAGCGATGTGCGCGACTATTATCAGCGCCGTTTTCGCTATATCATGGTGGATGAATATCAGGATACAAACCACGCGCAATTCCGCCTGACGCAGCTGCTTGCCGCCGGACACAGGAACATCTGCGTGGTCGGCGACGACGATCAGAGCATTTACCGCTTCCGCGGCGCGACGATCGAAAACATCCTGAGCTTTGAGCAGCAGTATCCGGGTACAAAGGTCATCCGCCTGGAACAGAACTACCGTTCGACGCAGGTCATCCTTGACGCGGCGAACGCGGTTATTGCGAACAACACGCAGCGCAAGGGCAAGAACCTGTGGACCCAAAACAACGCCGGCGAAAAGATTGTTGTCAACACGGCGTATGACGAACAGGACGAGGCGCATTTCATCGCCGACACGATTGCCGACAACCTTGCGCAAAAGCAGTTTCGCTTTTCCGATCACGCTGTGCTGTACCGGATGAACGCGCAGTCAAACGCCGTGGAAGCGGCGCTGGTGCGGGCCGGTATTCCCTACCGGGTCATCGGCGGCTTCCGCTTTTATGAACGCGCCGAAATCAAGGATGCGCTCGCGTACCTGACTGTGGTGAACAACCCCGGCGACAATCTGCGGCTGCGGCGCATCATCAACGTGCCGAAGCGCGGTATCGGCGAGACCACGATCAACCGTGCCTTTGAAATTGCGACCGGCCTCGGCGTGAGTCTCTTTGAGGTGATCGCCCACGCCGACGAATATGAAGCGCTCAAGCGCAGCGCACAGAAGCTGCTGGAATTTGCGGCGATGCTCTCCGACCTGAATGCCCGCGCGGACGATCTGCATCTGGACGAGCTGTTCAAAGAGATCATGCGCCGGACCGGGTACACCGAGGCGCTGCAGCTTGACGAGGAAAAGGGCGCCGAACGGCTGGAAAACCTTTCGGAGTTGATGACGAACCTTGTCACCTACGAAACCGAAAACGAAGAACCGTCGCTCGCGGGCTTTTTGGAAGAAGTCGCGCTGCTGACGGACATTGACAATTACAACGCGCAGACCGATGCGGTTGTGCTGATGACGCTGCATTCCGCCAAGGGCCTGGAGTTCCCGGTCGTGTTCATCCCCGGCATGGAGGAGGGCATCTTCCCCGGGATGCAGAGCCTGTATTATCCCGAGGAGATCGAAGAGGAGCGGCGGCTGGCGTATGTCGGCATCACCCGGGCGAAAAAACAGCTCTATCTCTCCCATGCCAATCTGCGCATGCTGTTCGGCACAACGTCGCGCAATCTCCCGTCGCGGTTTCTGACGGAGATTCCCGCGTCGCTCACGGAGCAGACCGGCCGGCGCGCCTTTCGGCAGGAGCCGTCGTTCGGCACGGCGTTCAACCGTGTGCCGCGCAGTACAGAGAAAAAACGCGACAGCTTTTTCGGCGGCGAAAAGCCTGCGGCCGCAGCGCCGCAGCGTGCAAAACCGTCCGGCGTCAGCTACCGGGTCGGCGACACCGTGCGCAGCAAGGTCTTCGGCGAGGGCGTTGTGCTTTCGGTCAAACCGATGGGCGGCGACAGCCTGCTGGAGATCGCCTTTGCAACGGCGGGCACGAAAAAGCTGATGGCCAATTACGCAAAACTGGAAAAACTTTCATCCTGAACAGGAGGCATGCTGCATGAAAACACGGACAAACCGCCTGCTTTCCCTGCTGCTTTGCGCGGTGCTTCTGACGGCGTGTCTGCCGCTGACCCTTGCGGCGGACGCAGCAATCACCCCGGTGATCGTCGTCAGCGGCATGGGTTCGTTCCCGATGTATGACGGCGGGATCGACGCGGACAATCAGGTCTGGGCACCGCAGGCAAAGACCATTTTAAACGTGGTCGGCAAATCGCTTTGGCCGCTCGCGAAGGCCGCGCTCCGGCGCGACCTAAACGTCTTTGCGGACGAGAGCTTTCCGCTGGCTTACGAAGCCATTTTCGACGCGGTTGCCTGCGATGAGACCGGAACGCCGCTGCACGAACTGACCACGCCGAAGTTCCCGCAGTCGGTCGACCATTATCAAAAAGAGCTGCTTGACGCCGAGGAAACGGAAGATGAGATCGGCATCATCAAGGGGCTTGCTTCGCGCGTCGGCGCCGAACACGTTTATTTCTTCAACTACGATTTCCGTCTGTCGCCGTACATCCACGCGGCGGACCTGAACGCGTACATTGCAGCGGTCAAGGCCGAGCAGCACGCAAGCAAGGTGACGCTGGTGCCCTGCAGCATGGGCGGCGTCGTTGTGAACACCTATCTTTCCGTGTACGGCAGCGGCGACATCGACCGCATCATCTATACCATGGTGGCCTCGAAGGGCATCGACCTCGTCGGCGAGCTGTTCAATCAGAACTTCTCCGTCGACCTGTCCGTGCTGACCGAGCGGCTGTTCAATTTCGAAGAGGGCAAGCTCTTTTCGCAGGCGATGCTTTCACTGCTCAAAACCGTGACCGACATCACGCCGGGACTGCGGCAGGTGGTGAACCGGCTGGCCGCGCGGCTGCTGTCCGCGCTCAGCGACCGCGTCTTCAAGGACATCATTGCGAAATCCCTTGTGACGATGCCGGGCATGTGGGCGTTCGTTCCCGACGCCTACTACACCTCGGCAAAGCAGACGCTGTTCCCCGACGGGATGAACGAGACCTTCCGCAAAACAATCGACGATTATCACTACAATGTGCAGAATCAGGCCGAAGCGCTGATGCAGGCTGCAAAGGACAGCGGCGTGCAGATGTACGTCCTCGCCGCCTACGGCTATGTGGGCTTTCCGATGACAGACAAGGCGTATGAGCAAAGCGACTGCCTGATCGAAACGAAAAACGAATCCTTCGGCGCAACGGTTGCGCGGTACGGGGAAACGCTCGGCAGGGATTACCGAATGGCCGGTACGGTCTGCAGCGACCCGGCGCATCATCACGTTTCCACGGACAACATCGTGGACGCCTCGACCTGTCTGTTCCCCGAGCAGACCTGGTTTCTCAAGTATAACCGCCATGTCGGGATTCCCTGCGACACCGACGCGGCAGCGCTGATGGCGTATCTCGCAACGAGCGAAACGCAGACAACCGTTCATGCCGACAGCCGTTTTCCGCAGTTTGTGCATCTGAACCTCATCACGGGCAAGTTTGCATCCCTGACCGGAGAGACCGTCAAGGAGAGCCTCTTTGACAAGGAGAGCAACACGCTGATTCGTACGTTGAAGCTCATCAGAGATTTCTTTGATTGGCTCAAAAATAAACTGAACATCCAATAAAAAGGGAGGCAGATAACCATGAAAAAATCGACTCTTCAAAAGGCGCTGAGCGTCCTGCTGTGTCTGGTACTGCTCATGAGCTGCTGCGCGGTCGCGTTTGCGAAAGAGACCGTCACTCCGGTCATCATCGTCAGCGGCATGGGCTCGCGCCCGATGACAGATGCAAAGACCGGCAAGGACGTTTTCCCGCCGGCAGCGGACAACATTGTCAAAAATGTGTTCCTTGCGCTCGGCCCGATCCTCGGCGTTGTCTTTCTGGAAAACGCGGCACTGTTTGACAAATACGGCGCAGCGGCGGTGCATGACATCCTCGGCGGCCTTGCCTGCGACGAAGACGGCAATTCCGTGATGGATGTGCAGTCCGAACTGTTCCCGGAATCCGTCGACCATTACAAGGACGTGTTTGCAGACGCGACGGAAAACGAAAACGGCTTTGTCCGCACGGTTTCGGAGCAGATCGGCTGGGAGAACACCTATTTCTTCAACTATGACTGGCGCGACAGCCCGCTCGATATCGCAGATGACCTTGACGTGATGGTGCAGCACGTCAAAGACGTGAAGCAGACCGACAAGGTGGACATCATTGCGCTGTCCATGGGCGGCTGCGTCATGACGGCGTACCTCGCAAATTACGGCAGTGACAGCATCCACAACCTCGTTATGGCGTCCACGGCGTTTCAGGGCGTTGATATGGTCGGCGCCATGTTTACCGGCGACCTCACCCTGACGGTCACGGCGGTGCTGGATTACTTCGTGCCGTTCTTGCAGTCGCTCAAGCTGCCGACGCTCGCAAAGGCGATCAACTTCCTTGCGGACGCGGCAAAGAAAGACGGCATGGAGACCACCGACGGCATCATCAAAGGCCGCGTGGACATTGTGAAGGAAGCGATCTATCAGCAGATCCTTTCCGATACCTTTGCGCGTTCGCTCGGCGTCTGGAGCTTCATCCCGTATGCACAGTACGCGGACGCGAAGGCGTACATCACACAGTTCACAACGGTTTCCGACGCATTTCTTGCAAAGGCGGATGCGATGAACGACATCCAGCGCAACGCGGAAACGCTGCTTAAAAAAGCGCAGGCCGGCGGCACGAACGTCTACATTGTCGGCGCCTACGGCTTTGCAGGCATCCCCGTGACGAGCAAGGCGATCAATCACACCGACAACCTGATTGATACGTATCACATGACCGGCGGCTGCGCGGTGGCCCCGTACGGCAAGACGCTCAACGATGTGCCGGACTTCTCCGTGATCGGCGGCTGCGGCAACAAGAGCCATTACCATCTGTCCACGGACGGCATTGTCTACGCGGGCGCGTGTATGTTCCCCGAGACGACGTGGGTCATCAAGGGCATGTCGCACGTGGAGTTCGGTTATGACCACGATACGTCCAAGCTCGCGCTGTGGCTCACGACAAGCGAAACCCCTGTGACGGTGCATTCCGATGCGCGCTATCCGCAGTTCACGGAGCTGGACCGCAGCACCGGACACCTCGTATCTCTGACGCAGAATGTGACGGTGCCGAATGAGGACGCCCCGGCGCCGCAGACGTTTATCGAAAAGATCGTTGCGTTTTTCCGCGGGATCTTTGAAAAAATCAGCACACTGTTCAACAAATAAACCAAGGCAACAAGAACTGGGAGGAAATGGATATGCAGGCAGTATACAAACGAATTTTGCTCAAACTCAGCGGTGAAGTCCTCGCCGGAAAAGACGGCAAGGGCATTGACTTCGACACCGTGACCAGCGTTTGCAAGGCGGTCAAGGAGGCGACCGAGCTCGGCGTGGAGATCGGTCTTGTGGTCGGCGGCGGCAACTTCTGGCGCGGCCGCAGCAGCGGTGAGATGGACCGCACCCGTGCGGACCATATGGGCATGCTCGCCACAACGATGAACGCGCTTGCGCTCGCGGATTCGCTCGAACAGATGGGCGTTGACGTGCGCGTGCAGACGGCGATCCCGATGCCGCAGGTTGCGGAGCCATACATCCGCCTGCGTGCGGTACGCCATCTGGAAAAGGGCCGCGTTGTGATCTTCGGCTGCGGTACGGGCAACCCGTTCTTCTCGACCGATACGGCGGCGGCGCTGCGTGCGGCGGAGATCAATGCCGAAATCATCTTCAAGGCGACAAATGTGGACGGCGTTTACGATAAGGATCCGAATAAGTATCCCGACGCCGTGAAGTATGACACGCTCACGCATACCGAGATTCTGAAAAAAGGCCTTGCCGTGATGGACAGCACGGCGGCGTCGCTTTGCCGCGACAACGGCATTTCCATTCTGGTGTTCAACCTTTCCGATCCGCAGAACATCGTCCGCGCGATCAAGGGCGAAAACATCGGCACCATCGTGAAGGAATAAGGCAGGACACAGGTTTTCTTTTGCTTACTTTTCTTTTTCCGAAAAGAAAAGTAAGGCCTGCGCGGCGAGCGCAAGAATAATTGAAAATGAAAAATTGAAAATGGAAAATTGCGGTCGCGGACTCTCATGCGCCAAAGGCGCTACATCGCAAGGCGCCCCCGAAAAGGGGGAGCTGCTGAGCGAAGTGAAGCTGAGGGGGTGCGGCTGCTTTTTTGTTTGCGCCGCGAAGAGACGTAAACGGCTGCGGTGAATGTGTAGATTGTATGCGCGGTGCGCCATGATAGCAAGGCGGTGCTGACCGGCCGGGGCGCCCCTGGCACGGCTGCGCCGTGCTGGCACGCCCGCCGCAGGCGGGCGTGTTCGCTGCTTTGCAGCGCAGGGGCGCCCCGGCCTTGCGGCAGCGGACACCGTGTATTCGAATAATTTTTCAAAAACACTTGCCACTTGTCCGGAGTTATGGTATGATAGTATTCGTAGAAGCATACTTTTACACACTTGTGAAAAAATAAAGAAAGAAGGCACATGTATGAAAACTGTTTATGAAACCGCAAGAACCAAAATGGGCAAGACCATCCACGCGCTCAAGGCCGAATACGGCGCCATCCGTGCCGGCCGCGCCAATCCGCAGGTGCTTGACCGCATCAGCGTCGATTATTACGGCACGCCGACGCCGATCGGCCAGCTGGCGTCCGTGTCCGCAACGGAAGCGCGTGTGCTGACGATTGCACCGTGGGACAAGAGCGTGCTCAAGGGCATTGAAAAGGCGATCCAGGCGTCCGACATCGGCATCAATCCGCAGAACGACGGCAGCGTGATCCGTCTGACCTTCCCGCCGCTGACGGAGGACCGCCGTAAGGAACTCGCAAGAGATGTCCAGAAGATCGCTGAGACGTCCAAGGTTGCCATCCGCTCCATCCGCCGCGACTGCATTGAAAAGCTCAAGGCGATGAAGAAAAACAGCGAGATCACGGAAGACGATCTCAAGGACGGCGAAAAAGAGATCCAGAAGATCACGGACGGTTTCATCAAGGACATTGACGAGATCGCAGCCGCAAAAGAGAAAGAAATCCTTGAAATCTGAACATAGCAATTGAATGATGACCTTCGCCGCCGGAGCCGATCTGCAAAGGCGGCGAATGTTTTGCAAAACGATTTTCAAAAACGGAGAACAAAGGCGGAGATTTGAACGCTGAAAAATGAAAAGGGTCTGTCAAAACCGCAGCTTTCAAATTCCGAATCAACCGCTTGAAAGAAGGAGAGACCATGCTCGAAGAAAACATCATTTTGCCGCAGCACATTGCGATCATTATGGACGGCAACGGCCGCTGGGCAAAAAACCGTGGTCTGCCGCGGACAGAGGGGCATAAAAAAGGCGTGGAAGTGTTCCGGCAAATCTGCCGCTACTGCGCGGACATTGGCATCCAATATGTGACGTTTTATGCATTTTCGACAGAGAACTGGAAACGCTCGGCGCAGGAGGTCGGCACCATCATGAATCTGCTGCGCGGCTTTCTGGAGGAGCTGGAGGAACGCGAAAAGGAAAACGAGATTGAAAATACCGCGATCCGTTTCCTCGGCAGCCGGGAGGGCATGGCGCCGGACATCGTGCAGATGATGGATCTTGTGGAGGCACAGACGGCAAACAAAACAAAGATTCACATCAATGTTGCCGTGAATTACGGCGGCCGCGATGAAATTGTGCATGCGGTACGCAAGCTCGCAGCCGCAGGCGTTTCTCCCGCGGAGATTACGGAGCAGGCGCTGAGCGACGCGCTGTACACGGCAAAGCAGCCCGATCCGGATCTCATCATCCGGCCGAGCGGCGAATACCGGTTGTCGAATTTTTTGATCTGGCAGGCGGCGTATGCCGAGTTTTACTTTGACGATATCCTCTGGCCGGATTATACGCCGGACGATCTTGACCGTGCGATCAACGCCTATGCGCATCGCAACCGGCGCTTCGGCGGCGTCTGAGCAACATCCGAAAGTTCAACGAAAGGGCGGTAACACCCATGGAGAAAACAAAAGAAAAAAAGAAGTTTCATTTCAAAGGCGAGCGCACCCGCTCCACGATCATCATTGCCTCGTCGCTGGTGGCTTTTCTGCTGACGCTGCATTTCAATCTGCGCATCGGCTATACGCTGATCACGGCGGCGGTGTCCGCAATGGGTACGTATGAGCTGATTCATGTCGTCGGCGGCAAAAGCAAGGTGCTTTTTGCGGTGGCATGCACGGGCTCGGTGCTGTATACGTTTGCGGTCGGCTATCATATTGCGCTGCCGCATTTCGG
>CACYCR010000144.1 GCA_902772935.1 Oscillospiraceae bacterium | reverse complement strand
GCATCATCGTTTTGATCTCCGCGCCGTAGATCATGCTCAGCAGGATCGTTTCAATCACGTCGTCAAAATGATGCCCCAGCGCAATCTTGTTGCAACCGAGCGCCTTGGCATTTTTATACAGGTGGCCGCGCCGCATTCTTGCGCAAAGGTAACAGGGCGACTGCTCCACATCAACCACGTAGTCAAAGATTTTTGCATCGAAAATATGAATCGGCACATCGAGCATTGCGGCATTCTCCCGGATCCGGTTCAGATTTTCATCGTTATAGCCGGGATTGAGCACCATGTACTCGCAGGAAAACGGAAAGTCAGAGAACTTTTGCAAATGCTGCATACATTTCGCAAGCAGCATGGAATCCTTTCCGCCGGAAATGCAAACCGCGATCTTGTCACCGGGGCGGATCATCTCATACTCGTTGACGCCGGCAATAAACCGTTTCCAGATCTCTTTGCGGTATTTTTTATAGATGCTGCGTTCCACAGCGACGTGTTTTTCCATAAGCACCTCATCTGAAAAACCGCACTGTTGCCTTGGCGCGGTTTGTTCTGTTCAATGTCTTGTGTCGTCGTTAAACTGCTCGCAGAACCTTGCCTGAAAAGAGGGCGACTCCTCCCCTGCGTACAAATGCGAAATATCTGAAAAGCCGAGCATACGGAAAATTGCGTACCCCTGCTCACGTTCCTCTGTGACAAGTGTTGTCACAGACGTTGTCAGCGCGCAGGTGTTGTGCCAGAACACCATGGGTGAAACGCCAAACAAATGTGACAGCAGCACCGACTCTACGCCGAAATGACAAAACAGAACAACCGTGTCGCTGTTCGGCGCATGAACTTCAAAGTGGTTGCCGACATGGCGGTAACCGTGCCGTTCAAGCAGTGCATCCAGGCCGTCGCAGACGATCCGGTATTCCGCTTCGACATTCGTACCCAGAAACAGCGCACCGTTGTACCATTCCTTTGTAAAATAAATCGGCTCTTCCGTCCAGGTACGCGGCAGCCGGTCCCAGCAGCAGGTGTCGTTGCCGTTTTCATCCTTGACGCTGCCGCGAAATTCCTGCAGCCAGTCACAGTAAGTCGCCGTTGCGCCGAGGGCATTGAGCGTATAGGACGCCGTTTTCTTCGCTCTGCCAAGCACAGAGCAGTAAAACGTCGCATTTTTCAGCCCGGAAAGGCGTTTTGCCAACAATATGGCCTCACGTTCGCCTTTGGCGGTCAGCGAATCTATGGCATAATTCGGGTCGCCGTGGCGAACAATCAACAGTTTCATACGTCCTCCCTCGTACACTCGAAGCAGACCCAGCCCTTATCTTCATGCCGCGCCTTGACAGAAAACCCGTTTTCCCGGAACGCAGAAAGCACATCCTGCTCGCGGGTATCAATGATGCCGCTGGTGATAAAGACGCCGCCCGGTTTCATGAACGCGCCGACCTGTTTGCAAAACATGACGATCACGTCGGCAACAATGTTCGCGACAACAACGTCAAACTGACCGCTGACCTTATCGGTCAGATTGCCCTGCAGAACGGTATAACGCGGTGCGGCAAAGCCGTTTTCCTCGCCGTTCTCGATCGCCGTCTTGACCGCGAGGGCGTCAATGTCAACGCCGGTTGCGCTCTTTGCGCCAAGCAGCAGCGCGGCAACGGAAAGTATCCCGCTCCCGCAGCCGACGTCCAGTACAGTCGTTTCGGGTGTGATATACTGTTCCAGCGTCTCGAGGCAAAGGCGTGTTGTTTCATGCGTGCCGGAACCGAACGCAAGACCCGGTTCAATCGAAAGAACGGCCCGGCCTTTCGGGTCGTCAAGCGCCTCCCACTTCGGCTTGATGACAAGCCGGTCACCGATCTCCATGGTATGAAAATATTGTTTCCAGTTGTTTTCCCATTCTTCCCGGCGGCAGGCGGACAGATCAATTTCATGCGGAATATGCTCGGCGGTCAGCCGCTCACGCAAAAACGCAACGGCCTCCAGCGGGCTTTCTTCCGGGGAAATATAAACGTGAACGACCGCCTTGCTTCGGTCTTTTTGCAGCAGCGCTTCGTCGATCAGGTCAATGTGCGCAATCTCCCAGGCCTGCTGCTCCAGATCACGGTAGTCTTCGATATAGATGCCGTACGGCACGACCATTGTGGCAATGTCGCCGGCTTTTTCAACGTCAGCAGCGTTGACGCGGATACTGACCTCTGTCCATTCGCTCATACAAGATTCTCCTTTTTCAGTACAACGCCGTTCAGCGCATCAAGTTCGACACAATCGGCAATGGTTTTTCCGCCGAAAATACAAATGGCGTTCTGCCAGCGTGACGGCAGGTGATACGTGATCGGGTGTTCGTTTCGGTTGATGATCACAAGAATTGCATCGTTGTCGCCGATACGTTCATAGCAAAGACATGAAAGCATTTCCGATACCGTATGGAATCTGCCGCTTTTCAGGCAGTCGCAGCTTTTGCGCAGATTGCCGAGCATGCGGTAATACGAAAGCAGCGTCTTGTTTTCGTGTCCCCAGGGATAACAGCAGCGGTTGAACGGGTCCTTATATCCCTGCATGCCGGCTTCATCGCCGTAATACAGCGATGGTACACCGGGCAGCGTATATTGAATCAATGCCGCGAGCTTCAGCAGCTTTACGCCTTTCTCATACGCCTCTTCGGAAAGCGTCGTCCGGCTCTGCCAGTTGCGGTCCCGATACTCACAGTCCTCCCCTGCCAGCGCGGTAATGGCGCGCATGGTGTCGTGGGTACCGATGTGGTTCATCAGAATGTCCACCACACACTTCGGATAGTTTTCCAGTACGGTGTAGATCTTTTCGGAAAAGCCTTCCACCCGTTTGGTACGGATGAAATCCAGAATCGCTTCGGCAAACGGATAGTTCATCACGCTGTCAAGCTGTCTCCCCTGCAGATATCGGCGGCGTTCACCGTAGCTGCATTTGTTGGATGCATCCTCCCAGACTTCGCCGAGAATCAGCGCGTTCGGATCGGTCGCTTTGACGCAGGCACGAAAAGCATCGAGAAATTCATCCGGCAGCTCATCCGCGACATCGAGTCGCCAGCCTGACGCGCCGCAGCGCAGCCATTTTGCCGCAATGCCGTTTTTCCCGGCGATGAAGTCAATATAGGACGGCGTTTCTTCCTGTACCTCCGGCAAAATATCAATCCCCCACCAAGAAGCGTAGGACTTCGGCCAATGACGGAATTTGTACCAAGGATAATATGGACTCTTTTTGGATTGATAGGCGCCGACGTCATCATAGCGGCCGTACTTGTTGAAGTAACGGCTGTCGTCGCCGGTATGACTGAAGACGCCGTCAAGAATAATACGGATGCCCTGCGCCTTTGCAGCAGCGCAGAGCGCACAAAAATCTTCGGTCGTGCCGAGCATCGGGTCGATCTTTTCGTAATCCGCCGTGTCGTAGCGGTGATTGCTCTGCGCTTCAAAAATCGGGTTCAGATAGATGCACGTCACGCCGAGCGAGCGCAGATACGGCAGCTTTTCTTCAATGCCCTTCAGATCGCCGCCGAAATAATCGTTGTTGAGCACTTTCCCGGCCTTGTTCGGTTTCCACTGCGGCTCGCCGCCCCAATCGCTGCGCAGCAGACGATCCGCCGGCACGTTTTCTTTCGGGGTCCCGCTCGCGGCAAACCGGTCTGGAAAAATCTGATAAATCAGTCCGCCGCGCAGCCAGTCCGGCGCGGTGAATCCCGCATCACACACCGTGAGTTGCCATTCATGTTTGCCGCCGAACAGCGTACCGCAGGACGATTCCGAACGCAGCAGCTCCGTCGTGCCGAAGGGCGTCTGGTATTCAAAATGATAAAAATAAAGGCCGCTTTCATAAATCGTGGTCTCCAGGCGCCACCATTCTTCATCGTTGCCCTGCATCCGGTCCCACGCAAATGCGCACCGCGCCTGCGGACGACCGTCTTTATGCAGCACGAGACTGACCGCACTGCACGAAAGCGAACGCGGCAGCACTACCTGAAAGACCAGCGTTTCGCCGACTTCCACAGCGGAAAACGGAGATTTGAATAATTCATTCCGGGAATCGAACGGGATATAATCCATAAAAGACATCCTTTTGCCGCACCGAATCATTTTTCATGCCTTCGGCGCATAGAAATACGGTAGGTTCAAAAGAAAGGGTTGTTCGTATGTTTATTGTTTCATTCAAAGCCAAAAAGCTGCGGCTGGTCGCTGCTATCTCGCTGCTTGCAGTTCTGCTCGGTGCAGGCGGTTTGTTCATCGCATCCAAAAACGCAAAGCAGCCGACCATGGGCATGCAGGGCGTTCAGTACAATGCCGCAACCGACAACCAGCGTATCGCGTTTCTTGCGCAGTTCGGCTGGACCGTCAACAGCGAACCGGCCGAGGTCAAAGAGATCGTGATCCCGGATCCGTTCGATGAAACCTATCTCAGGTATAACGAACTGCAAAAGCAGCAGGGACTCGACCTCGAGCCGTATTGCGGACAGCGGGTCAAAGCGTGGACCTATGCGGTCACGAATTATCCCGGCGCAGACAAAACAAATGATGTGATTCACGCAACCATGCTGATCTGCGACGGCATTGTGATCGGCGGCGACATCAGATCAACGGCGCTCGACGGGTTTATGCATACCTTCGCCATGCCCAACGATCAATCGTCAAAGATCAGCCAGTCCTTCATTTCTTCCAGCAGTGCAGCTTCGGCGACAACATGAAGAAACAGACCTTCCGGCCGGTATTCTTCTTCCATCACGACACTCTCATTACGCAGCCTTGCCGCTTCGGCGCCGTTCTGAAACGGAATAAGCAGCTTTGCTTCCCGGCGGGTCTGCGGCAGTGCGCGCTGAATCGCATCGAGCAATTCATCCAGTCCCCTTTTCTCCAGTGCGGAGATCAAGACTGTCCCCTGAAACGTCGGCATCGCGTAGATATTGCCAACCAGATCGCATTTATTCATGACGGAGATCATCGGTGTGTCTGCGCAGCCAAGCTCCGCAAGGACTGATTTTGTGACCTCAAGGTGCTCTGCACAATGTTCATCCGCAGCGTCGCACACATTGAGGATCAAATCAGCCTCGGCGGCTTCTTCCAGCGTCGATTGAAACGCCTCTACCAGTTTATGCGGCAGACGGCGAATCAGTCCGACCGTATCGACCAGCATGATCTCGCGGCCATCCGGCAGCAAAAGCGCACGGGAGGTCGGGTCCAGCGTGGCAAACAATTTGTTTTCGGTCAACACACCGGCGTCGGTCAGCGCGTTCATCAGCGTTGATTTTCCGGCGTTGGTATAGCCAACGATAGCGACCGTCGTCACCCCGTTTTTTTTGCGGCGTTTTCTCAACAGATTGCGCCGCTTTTCCATTTCCTGCAGTGCTTCTTCCAGCTTCTGAATCCGCCGGCGGATATGGCGTTTGTCACTTTCCAGCTTTGTTTCACCGGGTCCGCGCGTGCCTATGCCGCCGCCGAGCCGGGAGAGCGATGCCCCCTGTCCTGCAAGACGCGGCAGCTGATATCGCAGCTGCGCCAGTTCCACCTGCGTTTTGCCCTCGCTTGTCCGTGCGCGCGCAGCGAAAATATCGAGAATCAGCATCGTACGGTCGATCACGCGGCACTTGGTCAGCTTTTCAAGATTGCGTCCCTGCGTCGGTGTCAGTTCACTGTCGGCGATGATCAGATCCACATCACTGTTTTCACAGAACATGATGATTTCCGCGAGTTTTCCGTACCCGACAAAGGTCGCAGCCTCCGGGTGATCGCGCTTCTGAATGAGCGCACCAACCACTTCGGCGCCCGCCGTTTTTGCAAGCTCGGCGAGTTCGTCCATGCTGACAGAAGCGTCAAACGTGCCGTCGTCCACACTGATGAGCAGTGCGCGTTCCTGTTCCTGCCTGATTTCGTGCAATTCCACAAAATCGCTCCTTGTTATAAGATGATGAGATGGTCTTTTTCGTAAAGGGTCAGATTGTGGCAGCCGTCCGACGTAATCAACGCCATATCCTCAATGCGTACACCGCAGTCACCGGGCAAATAGATACCCGGTTCGACCGTAACGATGTGCCCTTCGGAAAGGAGCCAGTCACTTTTCGGGTTCAGCACCGGAAATTCATGGATCTCCACGCCGACACCGTGGCCGAGGCCGTGACCGAAATAATCGCCGTAGCCTTTGGACGCAATAAAGTCGCGGGAAACCGCGTCAACCGCCTTGCAGGCGACGCCCGGACGCAGCGCGGCAAGACCGGCGTTCTGCGCGTCTAGGACCGTCTGATAGATCTCGTGCATTTTATCACTCGCGAAGCCGACGGCAAAGGTCCGCGTCATATCACTGTGGTAGCCGTTGTAGGTTGCGCCGAAGTCGATCGTCACAAAGTCGCCGTTTTCAATTTTTTTGTCTGTCGGCACACCGTGCGGCAGCGAGGTGTTCTTACCGGAGACCAGGATCGTCTCAAATGACAGCGCCTCAGCGCCAAGCTTGAGCATCGTATAATCCAACTCGAGCTGCAGTTCACGCTCAACGGCACCGGCTTTGATTTTCGGCACAAGGCGGTGCAGCGCGTCTTCGGCAATACGCTGCGCCTTGACAACGCAGTCCACTTCTTCCTGCCGCTTGACAGCACGGATGTGATTGATGACGTCATCCAGTGCATCCGCACGGAAAGTCGCTTCAGGCAGTTTTTCTCGATAAGCGTTGAAGCACGAAACCGTCATACGCTCCCCTTCCACCAGAATGGTTTTGCAGCCGCTTTTTTTTATGATGGGCAGCACAGACAATGAAAAATCCTGCAGCAGCAAGATGTCGTCGCAATCCTTCACCTGGGCCTGCGCCGCTTCGATGTAGCGGCTGTCTGTCCAGTAGATTGCCGTGTCGCATGTCACAAACAAAATGCCGTTCGACGCCGGGAACGATGTGAAATAACGGATGTTTTCTTCGCTCAGAATCAGCGCGGCAGCATTCAGCGTGCGCAGTTGTTCTTTTAATAATTGCATTGACATGGGTATCGCCTCTTTTGGGGTCTTCAGAATTTAAAATGCAAAATGAAAAATCATGACCTGATGTTTTCATTTCCTTTTCACAGAGAAAACAAAAGAGCCGTCTTGCGACAGCTCTTTTTCAAATTACTTAAACTTGCGCTTACGAGCGGCCTCAGACTTCTTTTTTCTTGCGACAGAAGGCTTTTCGTAATGTTCTCTTTTACGAACCTCCTGAATGATACCGTCGCGCGAAGTCTGTCTTTTGAAACGTCTCAGTGCACTGTCAAGAGATTCGTTTTCTTTAACCTTCACCTGGCTCATCTATAATTCCCTCCCTCCGCCTGTTAGCAGGGGTATATTTCCACATAGGATCTTGATTATTATACCGAAGGACTTGTAAAAAGTCAAGTACTTCAAATAAAATTTCTTTGAATTTTATACAACTTTTTTATTTGACGACAATGTTGATCAGACGGCCTTTGACATAGATTTCTTTCACGATCTGTTTTCCGTCAATGGCAGCAGCGACGGCAGCGTTTTCTTTTGCTTTGGCGATCGCAGCAGCGTTATCGCTGTCGGAAGCAATCATGATGCGCGCCTTGATTTTGCCGCTCACCTGAACGGCGACCTCGATCTCATCATCGATGCACTTTGCCGCATCATACGTCGGCCAGCTGCCGTATGCGAGCATACCGCCAAAGCCCATGACCTCGTTCAGTTCTTCCGTCACGTGCGGCGCAAAGGGATTGAGCAGCGTGATGAATGTCTTCAGCTCACCCTTTGTGATGGAGCCGACATCATAAATCTGATTAAGCAGCGCCATTAATGTGGCGATCGCGGTATTGTATTTGAGCGTTTCAATGTCTTCGCTGACTTTTTTGATCGCCTTATGGAACGCGCTTTCCAGCTTTGCACTGTAGCCTTCGTCATCGGTGACGATGGTCTGCAGGTTCCATGTGCGGTCAATGAAACGCTTGCAGCCCTTAACGCTGTTTTCCGACCACGGGGACGCCTTTTCATAGTCGCCCATGAACAGCACATAGGTCCGCAGAACGTCCGCACCGTACACGTCAACAACATCATTCGGGTCAACGACATTCCCCTTGGATTTGCTCATCTTGTCGCCGTCGGGACCGAGGATCAGACCCTGCGCCGTGCGCTTGGCATACGGCTCCGGCAGGGGCACTTCACCGATGTCATACAGGAAGCGGTGCCAGAAACGGGAATAAATCATGTGGCGCGTCACGTGTTCCATACCGCCGTTGTACCAGTCGACCATGCCCCAGTATTTGAGTGCTTCTTTCGACGCAAAGCGTTCATCATTGTGCGGATCCATGTAACGCAGGAAATACCAGGACGAGCCTGCCCACTGCGGCATGGTATCGGTTTCGCGTTTTGCGTCACCGCCGCACTTCGGGCATTTACAGTTGACAAAGGATTCAATCTTTGCCAACGGGCTTTCGCCGTCGGAGCCAGGCTCAAAGTTTTCGACCTTCGGCAACTCAAGCGGCAGCTCGTCGTACGGGACGGCAACCATGCCGCAATGCGGACAATGGACGATCGGAATCGGTTCGCCCCAGTACCGTTGCCGGTTGAAGGCCCAGTCCTTCATTTTGTACTGCACACCTTTTTCGCCGATGCCATTTTCCACAAGGAAATCAAGCATCTTCGCGATGGAATCCTTCTTGTTGTCCAGGCCGTTGAGGAAACCGGAATTGACCATTTCGCCGTCACCGGTATAGGCTTCTTTTGCAATGTCGCCGCCCTTGATGACTTCGATGATGGGAACACCGAATTTCTTTGCAAAATCATAGTCACGCTGATCGTGTGCAGGTACCGCCATGATTGCGCCGGTGCCGTAGCCCATCATGACATAGTCGGAGATGAAGATCGGGATCTCGGTATTATTGACAGGATTGATTGCAGAAAAGCCGTCGAGTTTCACGCCGGTCTTGTCTTTGACAAGCTGGGTACGCTCAAACTCGGTCTTTTTGGCGCACTCTGCGCGGTACGCGAGGACTTCGTCAAAGTTTTTGATCTTGTCCTGATACTTATCAAGCAGCGGATGCTCCGGCGCCATAACCATGAACGTCACGCCGAAAAGCGTATCCGGACGGGTCGTATAAATGCGCAGCGTTTCATCCGTATCCTTGACGGAGAAGTTGACGAACGCGCCGGTGGATTTGCCGATCCAGTTTTCCTGCTGCAGGCGGATGTTCGGCAGATAGTTGACCGTATCAAGTCCTTCCAGGAGCTTGTCGGCGTATTCTGTGATGCGCAGATACCAAACGTCCTTGCTCTTCTGAACTATGTCACTGTGGCAGATGTCACATTTGCCGCCCTGGGAGTCCTCATTGGACAAAACGACCTTGCAGGAGGGGCAATAGTTGACGAGCGTCTTATCGCGGAAGGCAAGCCCGTGCTCGAACATTTTGAGGAAGATCCACTGCGTCCATTTATAGTAATGGGTATCCGTCGTGTCGATCACGCGGTTCCAGTCGAAGGAGAACCCGACGCGCTTGAGCTGTGAGGTGAACTTTTTGATGTTGTTGTCTGTCACCTGACGCGGATGGATACCGGTCTTGATCGCATAGTTTTCCGTCGGCAGACCGTAGGCGTCAAAGCCGATCGGGAACAGGACATTATAGCCCTCCATGCGGCGTTTGCGGGAGACAACCTCCAGACCGGAATAGGCCTTGATGTGGCCGACATGCATACCGGCGCCTGACGGATACGGGAACTCAACGAGTGCGTAGAACTTCGGCTTGTCACTGCCGTCCACAGCGTGGAACACACCGGCCTGCTCCCATTTGTCCTGCCATTTTTTCTCGGTAACTTTAAAATCGTACTGCAAGGGAACCCCTCCTTTAGTTTTCGCTGATCACGTCTGACAGATCGAGCAGCTGTGCGTCCGACCACAGGCGTTCAAGATTGTAATATTCACGGCTTTCCGGCGTAAATACATGAACGATCACGCTGCCGTAATCAAGCAGAATCCAGCCGGTGGCGCGGCCTTCAATGTGATCCGGCTCCACGCCGAGCTGCTTGATTTCATATTCCAGATCATCCGCAAGGGATTTCACGTGGGTATTCGACGTACCCGAAGCAACCACAAAATAATCCGCTACGATGGAATATTCCGTGATATGAATCGCCTTGATGTCGGAAGCCTTTTTCTTGTCAAGAACCTTGACAATTTCTTTGGTCAGTTCAAGTTCTTTCATTTATTTCAATCCTTTCATGGTTTGAATAACGAGTTCATTATAAAACGCGAGACTGTCCGGATGAATGGGCAGTTGTTTTTTGCTGAGTGTCTGCAGTGTATACTGCAAGGAATACAGTGCGGCGTCTTCCAGCCTGATGCTGCTCAAGCGACGCATCACATCCGCGTCGGGATAATCCCGCTCGGCAGAAATGTAATCCGCGATATAAATCACTTTTTCAAGCAGCGTCATT
Source organism: Oscillospiraceae bacterium (assembly GCA_902772935.1). Taxonomy (GTDB): domain Bacteria; phylum Bacillota; class Clostridia; order Oscillospirales; family Acutalibacteraceae; genus UBA6857. Next base: position 161 of record CACYCR010000144.1, on the reverse strand, counting down.
CCGGCCTTGCCCGTGGTGTGATACCGCACGGCACCGAGGATCTCTTCGTCCGTGATGTTGAGCTCCGTGCGCAGATAACATGCGCCGCTCATGGCGTGCCAGAGCTTCGGGTTGTTTTTTTCAACATCGCTCAATATTATACCATTGCTTTCGAAGATTTG
>CACYCR010000143.1 GCA_902772935.1 Oscillospiraceae bacterium | reverse complement strand
ATTCCTTGATGATGTCTTCCTTCGTCGCGTAATCGACCGGCGTCTCATCCTTCTTGAGGAACGTGTTGATCAGGCCGGTGCCGATGCCCTTGAGGATCGCCGGCACTTCGAGCTTGTCTTCGTTGTGCTGCAGATCTTCATAGTTGCGGGTGACCTTCTTGGCACTCGTCTTGATCTTGTTCGCGCTCTTGGTAAACAGTGCAAGGATCTCCGCCTTTGTGGACGGCGTCTTCTGCACCGGCTTTGTTGTGGTCGGCGCAGTCGTCGGCGCGGGTGCTTTCGTCGTGGTGACCGTGCCGCTGTTCGAAGCTGTAGTCGGCGTTGTCGTCGGGGCAGCCGTCGGGGCAGCCGTCGGCAATGCATCCGTGGACAGCTCTGTCGGCGCTTCGGTGATCGGCTCCGTCAAAAGCGGATCATCCGTCGGCGCTTCGCTCGTCGGCTCGGTGGTCGCGTTCGCATCTGCCGTCACCGGCGTGACCGGCGCATTTTCCACCTGCAGCTGCAGGCCCTTTTTCTGACCGAGGCCGAAACCGCACAAAAATACCAAAACGATCGCCAGAACGATCGCAATGACCTTAACTGTTTTGTTCATAAAAAACACCCTTTCAACATCCGGCACGGACGACTTCAAAGGTGTCCTGCGCAGATGTATAAATCTCTACTTATAAAAAATACAACAAAAACAGTAAAATGTCAATCCTTTTTTCGTTTTTCCCGCGGAAAGTTTTTGTTGTGCGCGGCAGGTTCTGTTTTCCAAAAAGGCTTGACAAAACCGCCGTTGTTGCATATAATTTATAAGTGGAAAGGTTGAACACTTATTCAACTTTACACGGTAGAAACAGGTGATCCTCGCATGAAACAACAATTTGACGTCACCGGCATGTCCTGTGCCGCCTGCAGCGCCCGGGTACAGTCTGCGGTGGAAACGCTCGACGCCGTTTCCGACGTTCAGGTAAACCTTTTGACCAACGCCATGAGCGTGGTGTATGACGAAACGGCGATCACGCCGAACGACATCATCATGAAGGTCACGGCAGCCGGTTACGGTGCATCCGTCCACGACCCGAAGAAAGCGGCTGCGGACACCGACGCCAAAGCGGCGCGCACAAAACGGCGGCGCCTGCTGGTATCGGTCGTTCTGCTGCTGGGACTGATGTATGTGTCAATGGGACACATGGTCGGTCTGCCGCTGCCGCCGATCCTTTCCGGACACGAGCACGCCCACTTTTTCGCGTTCACGCAGCTTGTGCTGACGCTGGTCATCCTGCTTGTCAACCGGCATTATTTCAAAAACGGTTTTCGCGCGTTGTGCAAGCGCGCACCGAATATGGATTCCCTGATCGCCATCGGCGCCACCGCCGCTTTTGTCTACGGGGCGGTGATCACGGCGCAGATCGTGATTGCGCTGCATGACGGCGATATGGCAAAGGTGGCGCTGCTGCACGGCAACCTGTACTTTGAATCCGCCGCCATGATCGTCACGCTCGTTGACATCGGCAAATACCTCGAGGAGCGATCTAAGGGCAAAACCAAGGAGACGCTGCGGATGCTGACCGCGCTTGCGCCGCAGACGGCCCAGGTGCTGCGCGGTGAAACGGAAACGACTGTGTCGGCGCAGGACCTGCAGACCGGCGACATCATCGTCGTCCGTCCCGGCACAAAGCTCCCCGCCGACGGCGAGATTGTCTCCGGCAGCGGCTGGCTCGATCAGAGTGCGCTGACCGGCGAGAGTATGCCGGTGGAAAAAGGCGTCGGCGACAGCGTTCTGTGCGCCTCGGTGAATACGTCCGGCGCGTTTCGCTTCCGGGCAACGCGCGTCAATGAAAGCACGACCCTGTCGCAGATGATTGCCCTGTCGCTGGAGGCGGCGGGCAGCAAAGCCCCGATCTCCCGCCTTGCGGACAAGGTCAGCCGCGTCTTTGTACCGATCGTGATTTCGCTTGCCGTGCTCTGCTTTGCGGTATGGATGATTGCCACGCGCGACGTCGGTCAGGCACTGAACTACGCGATCTCCATCCTCGTGATCTCCTGCCCCTGCGCGCTCGGCCTTGCGACGCCGGTCGCCATCATGGTCGGCACCGGACAGGCGGCCAAAAACGGTCTGCTGTATAAAAGCGCCGCCATCATGGAGCGGCTGCGCGATGTGGACACCATTGTCTTTGACAAAACCGGCACACTGACCGCAGGCACGCCCGTCGTGACGGATCTGGTTGCGCTTACGGGTACTGAAGAAGCGCTGCTGCGTGCCATGGCCGCCCTGGAAGCGCAAAGCGAACATCCGCTCGGCAAGGCTGTTTTGCAGCGGGCCGAAGGCTTGGACCTCCCCGCTGTCACGGACTTTTGCTCCCATACCGGCTACGGTGTCTCCGGGCTGATCGACGGCGTCCGTTATTACGCCGGCAACGAAAAGCTCATGGCACAGCACGGCATTGCCGCCGAAACAGCCGCCGATTTGCAAAGCCGGTTTGCAGCGGAAGGGAAAACGCCGCTCCTGCTTGCAAACGAAGACGGTCTTTGCGGCGTGATTGCCGTGGCGGACACGGAGAAGCCCACCGCCGCGCAGACCGTTGCCGCCCTGCAGAAACAGAATATCGACTGCTATATGCTGACCGGCGACAATAAGCGTACGGCAGAAGCGGTCGCGGCGCGGCTCGGCGTTTCCCACGTCATCGCAGATGTGCTTCCGCAGAACAAGGACGCCGTCATTCAGCAGCTGCAGCAAAGCGGCAAGGTCGTCGCCATGGTCGGTGACGGCATCAACGACGCCCCTGCCCTCTCGCGCGCTGACGTCGGCATCGCAATCGGCAACGGCACGGACATCGCCATTGAAAGCGCCGATCTTGTGCTCAACGGCAAAGACATCTTCGGTGTCGTGACGGCGGTCAAGCTGTCAAAAGCCGTCATCCGCAACATCCGCATGAGCCTGTTCTGGGCATTCTTTTACAATGCGATCGCGATCCCCCTCGCCGCCGGGGTCTTTTACCCCGCGTTCGGTGTCCGCCTGTCCCCGATGATCGGCGCGGCAGCCATGAGTCTCAGCTCCGTTTGCGTGGTACTCAACGCGCTGCGGCTGCGGCGGTTCACTCCGGCAGTGCCGGACCAGACGCCGCTCCCGGCGCCCCGCGCAGCACATACAGAACAAACCAACATCACAGAAGATAAGGAAGTGTCAGACATGAAAAAAATCATTGAAGTGACCGGCATGCACTGCGAGCATTGCGCCGCAGCTGTGGAGAAAGCACTCGGCGCCCTTGACGGCGTCAAGAAAGCCAAGGCCGACCACACCGCCAACAACGCCGTCATCACGCTCTCCGGCGACGTCGCCGACGCGGCGATCAAAACCGCCGTGGAAAGCGCAGGGTTCACCTGCGGCGCGATCACGGAAAAGAAAGGGCTGTTCGGCTGAGCCGTACCCCCGTAAGCACATCCCCGCCGGCACAGCGTGTCTGCGGGGCAGCTTTTTATACGGCGCGATTTGATCTTTTCTCCGGAAAGCGCCGCAAGCTCTTGTTTTTTTGTGTAAATCATGCTATGATTTGATATAAGAAACGAGAAAGGAAGATCGCTGATGGCAAAAAAGAAAAAAGCGGATGTCCCCGCGAATCAGCATCCGAATAAAATCGGCATTAAAGAAGGCATGGGCTACATGCTCGGCGACGCCGGCAACCTGTTTGTCCTGACTTATGTTTCATCTTATCTGAAGCTCTTTCACACAGACGTGCTGGGCTTCAGCGGCACAAAGTCCGGCAACCTGTTTTTGTTCACCCGGTTGTGGGACGCGATCAATGACCCGCTTTGGGGCATGATTGTCTCCAAGCGCAAGCCCTCCAAAGACGGCAAGTTTCGCCCGTACCTCAAATGGGTCAGCGTGCCGCTCGGCATTTCGGCGCTGCTGTGCTTCGTCGATTTCTCCAAATTCACCCAAAGTCAGATTCTCATCACACTGCTCGCCTATGTGACTTACATCGCATTCGGTATGCTCTATACGGGCATGAACATCCCCTTCGGCTCGCTCGCGTCGGTCATCACGGATGACCCCGATGGCCGCACCCTGCTGTCCACGTTCCGCTCCATCGGCGGCGGCATCGGCGGTGCGTCACCGCTGCTGCTCGCACCGTTCGTCATCTACGTCAAGACCGTCAACGCCGCCGGCGAAACGGTCAAAGCGGTCAACGGCACGCGCATGCTTTTGTTCGGCGCAGTCATGGCGGTGCTGTCCATCATCTTCTACATGGCGTGCTACAAGACCACGAAAGAGCGCGTCCCCTCGGAAGAAAATCCGAACGTCGACCTCAAGAAAACATACCTCGGTCTGCTCAAGAGCCGCCCGTTCATCTCCGTTGCGCTCGCGGGCATTCTCATCAGCGGCCAGCTGCAGTTTGCTTCGCTGAACCAGTATCTGTTCAAAAACTATTTCGAAAACCCGAATCTCTCCGTCATCGGCACCATGGCGAACTACGCGCCGATGGTCGTCATGATCCTGCTCACGCCGAAACTCGTCAAACGCTTCGGCAAAAAAGAGCTCGCCGGTACCGGGTCGTTCTTCGCGGCGGCAGCGGCGGTGGCCATGTTCTTTGTCACCCCGCATCTTGACCGGCACGGCGCTGCGCCGATCGTCTTCTTCTGCCTGCTGTTCGTCATCGGCTTCGGCTATTCGTTCGTCTCCATCACGAACTGGGCGGTCGTCGCCGACGTGATCGACTATCAGGAATACAAAACCGGTCTGCGCAACGAAAGCGCGATCTACGCGGTCTACACCTTCTGCCGCAAGCTCGGGCAAACGCTCGCCGATGTCGGCGGTCTGTACCTGCTTGAAAAATTCGCCGGTTATGACGGCGCGACCATGAGCGACCTGGCGTACATCAATCAGCCGGCGCCGAGCCACATGGTTCACACCGTTTCCGACGGCATTCTCTTCATCTGCACGCTGATCCCTGCCATTGTCTATACCCTCGTCTGGGTGCTCATGCAGTTCGGCTATCCGTTGACAAAAGCGCGGCTCGAGCCGGTGTACGCCTATGTGCGCGAAAAGCGCGGCGAAGCGGAAGCTGTGGCAGCGGCAAACTGAAACAACAAAACGAAAAAGACAAGCACTTGGACTATCCAAACGGTCCTTGGCTTGTCTTTTTTTATTGGCGTTATTCTTCCATCTGCTTGCCGAGGAAGCCGGCAGCGACCTGCACGAGCTTCAAGTCGACCTGTGACGGCAGCGCCTGAGGCGATTCCGCGAGCAGCAGCACCGCGCCCAGCACATCGCCTGCGCCGATAATCGGCGCCATGAGCATTGCCGTCTGTGCAGCGTCGTCGCTGACCGGCAGGGGCTGTACCCCGTCGCTCACAAACAGCTCCCGCTGTTCCATCCGCGCTTCCAGCGCCTGCGAAATGCGTTTTTCCAGCAGGTCCCGTTTTGGTACGCCCGCGGCTGCAATCACCCGGTCGCGGTCGCAGATGGCCGCCGCCTGCCCCGTTGTGCGGTGCAGCACTTCGGCGTACTGCTTGGTGTACGGACCGAGCTCTCCGATCGGGGAATACTTCTTGAAGATCACTTCACCGTTTGCATCGGTGTAAATCTCCAACGGGTCGCCCTCCCGAATGCGCATGGTGCGGCGAATCTCCTTCGGAATCACAACACGGCCGAGGTCGTCGATGCGGCGGACAATTCCGGTTGCTTTCATGTGGTTCTTTCTCCTTTCACAACAATCTCACTGTTATTGTTTACATAACACAGCAAAATATGCAAAAGGAAGCACCGCACATGTGCAGCAGTCAAACCGGGCGTCAGCGCTGCGGCATTTCAAAAATCATTTCCATTGCAAATACGCACGACCACGAAAAATCCTTGGCGCATTTTCCCTCACCGGTGAGCGGGTTGTAGTTTTCAAAAATCGTATCGGTTTGCTCCAGCCAGTTGAGCAGCGTGTTCCGGATTTTCATGGCCGTTTCCGTCAAGCCGTAATCATACAACCCCTTGATTGCAAAATAGGCCGTATTCATCCAGACGGAGCCGCGCCAGTAGCCCAGCGGATCCATTTTCGGATGGTCCAGCGCCACTGTCGGCATGCAGGGATACAGCTTTTTCGGATCCTTCGCAAATCGTTCGACCGCTGCCGCCTGCGCTTTCGTTGCAATGCCGGCCCAAAGCGGCATATAGATTGCTGGTGTGATCACCTTGACAAACGCTTTCTCTTCGTAATCCCAGTCCCAGAAGCAGGCGTCCGCTTCGCTCCAGAGCGTCCGCTGCACGGCCGCTTCCAGCGCTTTTTCCCGCTGCTGCCAGATCCGGATGTCATCCGGTCGGTTCAGCCGCTGTGCCAGATACTGCATCGATTTGTACCAGGCGATCATGAAACAGTTCAGGTCAACCGGATACATATGCTCCAGCGCACTGCCGTCAAAGCGGATCGAATCATCCAGTCCCGACTCCCAGCGCATATAGGTTGCACGCAGCTTGCCGGTTTCCGACGTGGAATAGAAGAACAGGCCGTCTTCCTCTCTGTACCGCTGCGTGCGCCAGAAGTGTTCGTTTTTTACGAGCTTCGGATACATTTCGGCAAGAAAGGCATCGTCCGGCTGCCGCCTGTCGGTCAGCTCGAGCGCCCACGCCCAGACCGGCGGTTTGGAGTATTTATCCAAAATGCGGGACCCTTCCATCGGCAGATAAATCACATCTGGCAGCAGGCCGTCTTCTTTTTGAAACAGGAAGAACGCCCGCATCTGTTCGTGGGCAAGGTCTTTGTCGAACCGTGCAGTACCGATCATGTGGAACGCACTGTCCCAGTTCCAGATGCCGGGGAACGCAGGTTTCCCGTTTTCTCTGATCCGCATGGACGGCGTTATTGCGCGGTACGGGTTCCACAACACGCCCTCGGTATTCGGGGCGATGTTTTTAATCAGGATCCCCGACGCTTTTTCAACAAGACGGAAATCCCGGGCAGACAGGGATTCTTTGATTTGTTTCAGCCAAACTTCTCTGGATTGCATCCTTGTCGCTTCCTTTCTTCAATGATACACCGTTTTTCTGCAAGTGACCGCAACTGTGCCGCAGATCGAAACGCCTGCGACCGACACTGCAAAAGCCGGCTTCGGGGAAAGCTGCAATTTCATGATATGATCCGTCCGCTCACTTGCCGCCGAGAAGAATATCCATCATCGCCGCTTCGTCGACCCAGGACGGGTCATATGTTTCGCCGCCCATCGACGCGCCGCAGCGCGGACAGGTCGGCGTCGGCTTGTTCGTCGTATAGCCGCAAGCCGAACATTCATAATCATCCGCCGAGAACAGGTGTGTGTGACGAATCCACTTTGCGTGATTCTTTGACATGCTGCATCCCCATCTTTTCTGTCAAATCGTGAAAACTTTTTTCGTACTGTGCCTGTGAGATCGCGTTCCGTTCCCGAAACGTCTGCAGCAAACGGACCTGCCGCAGATATAGTTCTTCTTTCTTTTCTGCGGGAGACAACTGCTCCCAATCCTGTTGGATCATGGTGCACTCCTTGTTTCTGTGCGGCCTGCTGATACAGGCTTTGTTTTCTTCATCATACCACGGCGTACCGGTGTTTGCAACGGTTTTTTCAAGAGAAAACACCACGCAGCCGGTTGCGCTTGACACGGGAACATGCAGATGCTATACTGAACCCGGAAGCGGTAATTCTGCGGCGGTCGTTTCTTCGCGCACCTCACCGGTGCCGCACCGGAAGAAAGGAGATTTATGAAACTGCAAGATTTCTTCTCACTGTTCAAAGGCGTGCTGGCTGTCCTTCTGGCGGGCGTGCTGTCACTGTCCCCGTTCGGCTTTCCCCGCATTCCGCATGAAAAGAAGCTGGAACTCGTCTGGGCCGATGAATTCGACGGCGACACGCTCGACAACACCAAGTGGGAAGGCTGCTACTGCAATGCAACCGACATCTATAAGCGTCGCGGCAGCTATTGGAACACCGACATGGCGTCGGTCACGGACGGCGCGCTGCACATTCGCACAGCGTATTACCCCGACGGCTACAACGGCAACGGTGAGCCCGGGTGGTACACCTGCGGGCTGGACACCAACGGACGCTTTGCACAGACCTACGGCTATTTTGAAACGCGCTGCATTCTGCCCAAGGGCAACGGCCTGTGGGCGGCCTTCTGGCTCATACCCGACAGCATGAACTCCCGTGATTTCGGCACAAAGGAAAACAGCGGTGAAGACGGTGCGGAGCTTGACGTGTTTGAATCCGCCTTTTTCGACAGCAAAACGCCGCGGCGCGTGTCCTCCAACATCCATATCGACGGATGGGGACCCTATCATAAATCCGCCAACGTCTGCAAGCCGTTTGTGCTGTTCAACAACCCCTACGAGGACTACAACACCTATGGCATGGAATGGAATGAGAGCGGCTACACCTTTTATATCAATGGCATCAAAACCGGCCATACTGATTTCGGCGGCGCGTCACAGGTGCCGGAATACCTGATTCTTTCGGTGGAGGTTGGCGGCAAAGACGCCATTCCCGCAAAGGACTGGGCCGGCGGACCGTTGACGCCCGACAGCGCAACCACCGATTTCATTGTCGATTACGTGCGCGTTTATCAGTATCGGTAACGCAGAAGCGCGTCACGGCAGAAGTGCCAGCAGATCCTCCAGCTTTGCCGTTGCAAGGCAGACGCAGGTGTCGGATGCACCGTAATAAATGCGAACTTCGTTGTCGTCTTCCAGCAGCATGGCACAGGGGAAAAGGACGTTTTGGCGAAAGCCCTCATCGGTTTCTACCGGAAGATCCGGCACGATCAGCGGTTTGTCATAAACCGAAAGCACTCGGGACGGGTCATTCAAATCCAGCAGCATCAGACCGGTGGTATAGCGCTTTTTCCAGGCAGGTTCCCAGCCGTTTTTGCCACGGGACTCATCCCTGTCAACCGCATGAAACAGCGTCAGCCAGCCGCGTTCGGTTTTGATGGGCGACGCTGTGGGGCCGATCTTATCGTTGACCCAGGGGACCCGCTCCGTGCCCAAAAGCAATTTACTGCGACCCCAGTAGATGAGATCGGGCGACCGGGAGATCCAGATGTCAAACCGTTCATTATGGCGGCTGTAGACCGGCATGGGCCGTTCCAGACGGACATATTCGCCGCCGATCTTTTCCGGGAACAGCACCATGTTCCGGTTGTCCGGCACGCTGGTGCTGATCTTGCGGAAGGTTTTCAGATCGTCCGAGAGTTCGCCGATGGTACCGCAAAGCCCGTGGCGGGTGTCGGTGGCAAGGCAGAGATAGAGCTTTCCGTCGATCTTTGTGATCCGCGGATCGTAATAGCGCACAAACTCCGGATCTTCTGACGGCTTTTTGCTGTCAAACAGCGGTTCCGGGTCGAACACCCAGCCGTCGATTCCGTTTTTGCTGCGGGCAATGCCGATGCTTGTGCCGGCGAACTTTCGGTTTTCGGTCTCATACTTTTCCTGATCGGTGCCGTAATCGTTGCGGAAAACCATGATGTATTCGCCTTGATGTTTGATTACACCGGCGTTGAAGACCAGTGAACAGGGATACGGCAGATCCGACGGCACCATGATCGGCGCCGGACGCTTTTTGATACAAGGATGCGTGGACAGCAAGGGCATTACAGCAGACATGGTTCTTCTCCTTTCACGTTGAAAGATCTTTTCAATTGTTTGGACAACAGGGATATAACTGCTTTTATTATAACAAAAACAAACAGAAATGCAAGCCATTTCCACATAGTCGGACTTTTTTGAAAGGCCGGCTGTATGCGCAGAAGGGAGGCTTTTTCGCATGACGGCAAATAACGCGCAAGCCCATGTCGCTGCCCTGCTGACCGATTGGTGCGACGCACTGGTCCGGCTGCAGATCCGACAGCCGGCAGTTATGCGGCTGGACGGTGCTTTGCTTTGTCCGGCCTGCGGTACTGTGCACGGACGCTGCCACGAGGCGGTCTATCCGCTGCTTTGCGCGGCCCGCCTGACCGGGAATGCTGCCTATCTGGATGCGGCAAAACGGCTGTTCGTCTGGGGCGAACAGATGCAGTGCGCCGACGGCAGCTGCCGCAACGATTTCAAATCCGACTGGAAAGGCGTCACCGTCTTTGCGGCGGTCGCGCTGCATGACGCGCTGTTCTTTCACGGGGATCTGCTGTCTGCAAAAGAACGATCCGCATGGGAAAAGCGGCTGCACGGCATGGGCGCATGGCTCTGCGAAAACCTGACGCCGCAGATGCCCGCCTATCTCAACTACTACGCAGCAAACGCCTGTGCTATGGCGCTGCTGGGCAATTACTTTTCAAATGATGCGTATCGTGCGCGCGCAAAGGCGCTTGCCGCGTACTGCATGTGCCATGTATCGGAAAACGGCCTCATCTTCGGTGAAGGCAGACCGAACGGCGCGTTGTCACCGAAGGGCTGCCGGGCCATTGACATCGGCTACAATGTAGAGGAAACACTCCCAGCATTGTGCCGCTTTGCCGCTGTGACCGGCGACAAGCAACTGCTTGATACCTGCCGTGAACTCTGGCGGGCGCATCTTGTATGGATGTTGCCTGACGGCGCATGGGACAACAGCGCAGGCACGCGGGCCTTTAAATGGACGTATTGGGGCAGCCGGACATCAGACGGCTGTCAGGCGGCGCTGTTTGCCTGCGGCAAAGACGACCCCGTATTTGCCGAAGCGGCGTGGCGAAACTTTGAACTGTACCGCGCGTGTACGCATCACGGTCTGCTGACCGGCGGCCCGGACAACCAAAAGAACGGCGAACATGCATGTATCCATCATACGTTTTGCCACGCCAAGGTGCTTGCCGAGTCAATCGACAGCGGCATTCCGGCGTTTCGGCGCACCGCACTTCCGGCCGACCGCCCGGTACCGGTCAGATATTATCCGGAAATGGATACCTATCGGATGGCCGGCGGCAGCTGGCGAATGGATGTCTGCGGTTATGATTTCGCCTATCGCGGAGAAAAACACATCTCCGGCGGATGCATCACGCTGCTTTGGGAAGCAAACGCCGGTGCGCTGCTCGCCGCCGGACTGCCGGATCAGACGCTCCTTGAGCCGCACAACCAGCAGCCCTCCGTTCATCCCGAAACCTGGCGCAGCGGCTGTCCGCGGCTGGAAACGCTCGGCAGCACGCCGATTTACGGACAGCAGTATTGCGATTTTGCGACGCTGACGGTGCAAGAAGCCGGGGACGATCCGGCGGTGCGCACAGAGGGGTGCCTTTGCAGCAAAGAAGGGCAACTGCTGCCGGGCGGTGCATATACACTCGAATACCGGCTTTCCGCCGACGGTCTGTTCATCAACGGCAGCGTCGATCCTGCTTTGATCGAAACCGTCTGTTATGTCTTACCGCTGATCAAAAGCGCAGCGTCGGTCCGCCTTTTGCAGGGACAGTTGCTGTCTCCGCCGGAAGACTGCTTCAATCTTTGCCCCGGCTTCCTATGCAGCGAATACCGGATCCGGCCTGACCGCGCAGGGCGGTTCCGGCTCAAAATCATTGCAGATACAAATACTGCTGCAACCAAAACCAAAGACCCCGCGCTTGCGTAAGCCGCAAGCGAGATTCACCGACAACAGCAGCCGCGACCCGATTGGATCGCGGCTGCTTCATTGATTCTGCGTAACAGGTCGGCGAATCGGCAGCAGATCAGCCCTTTGCTTTTCGCTGTCGCCGGAGGATATAACTCACCGCGCGGACGCCGTAGACCGCATACTTCCACAGATTGCCGCGGATACCGGTCAGCAGCGGTGAGCGGATCTTTTCGTTGATCGGTCCGCCGCCGGTGTGTACGGTGACGTTGTCACCCAAAAACGGCGACAGCAACGCATCGCTTCCGGTCACATAGGCGCCGTCGGCGAAGGCCAGCTGATCGGCAAAGGCGGCTGCATCCGGCAGCTTGCCGCAAAACGGCCAAAGACACAGCGCGGCGCGCTCCCGGCTGCCGTTGTAGGACGGGGCAAGGCTTTTGCTCTGCGGCGCAATCAACGTGAAGGTTTTCGGAATCCGGTCGCCGGAGCGGTTCGGGTGGTGCCGCTGACTGCCGTAAAATGTGCCGAACGGGTTCATATACACACGGCTGACCGTTGTGCGCATCGGACAGTATGCCATGGACGAAAGCACGTTGCGCGCATGGAACAGCAGCAAACCTTTCTTTCGATCGCATACGCCGACAAGACCGGCCGCAAGTTGATGGTTAATGGAATCAAGTTCCCGGTTCTTTGGATCTGCTTTTTCGAAGGATGATAAATCAAAGGCAGAAATATCCGCTTCATAATTGCGCTTGACGATTGCCGTATCACCGGTATCGTCCAGCAGCGGCATCAGGCAGAACGGCGCTGTCTCCTGCCATTTGTCATCCGTATAGCGGCCGAGGGTGGAGTTTTCGGTCGAGATGGAATCCCGCTCCGCCGTGTAGGGATACTGCACGTCCAAAATCACAAAGATGCCGTCCACAGCATCCGACGTGAAAAAGCGGAAGCTGAACGAACCCTGCTTGACTGCGCCCGGCAGCAGAATGCGCCCGCTGCTTTTCATACAGACGCCGCCGCGCATCGGCTCGGGCTCCAGCGTTTCAAACGTAAAATCGTACCGTTTGCCGCCATAGGTTACATACGGATCCAAAAAGTCGGGGTCGCCGATCACTTTGCCGTCCAGCGCAAAGCGGCTGATGTCACCGTTCGGTGCCAAAATCAGGCGTGCGCCGCCACTTTCGAGCGTGTTCGTCGGCGCAGGCTGCGGCGCTTCCGACACGGATGAATGAATCTGATAGGCGTCTTTGACTTCATCAAAGCGCAGCAGCAAAAGCACGCTGTCGTCGCCCAT
>CACYCR010000142.1 GCA_902772935.1 Oscillospiraceae bacterium | reverse complement strand
TAACAACATATGGTACCATAGCCAAGTGGTAAGGCAACGGTCTGCAAAACCGTTATTCCCCGGTTCAAATCCGGGTGGTACCTCCAACGAAAAGCAGTGATTTGGAAACAAATCACTGCTTTTTGCATCATGAGCTTTTGCGGCAGACGTTGCATTGCTTGTCTGCCTGTGGTATAATCAGCATGAAATCCTGAGGGAAAGGCGTGGCGTACCGATGAAAAAAGTCAGAATTACAGTCAAGCGCATGGCGCGATACCAGGATCTTATCGATGCATATGAAAACCCGATCGAACACGCGTGTGAGATGCGTCTCGGCCAGGTGTTTGTGGCGAACGGCTGGCAGAAGCCCGCAGGCTTTTGTGACAGCGCATGGGAAACACTTTCGCCGTTTGTGATGGCGCTGTCACACGGGGCGTCGGATTTTTATGACGGGTGGATGAAAAACAAAAAATCCGCCATGCTTTCCTGCAATGACGGATTTCGCCCGGTCAGTTTTTTGCTCGAAGCGCTGGATGAAGACGCGACCTGATCATTCGATGCCGCAGATTTTGCAGTTTTTCAGATGCTCTTCGTAAGTCTCGGCGTAGTAATAATTCATATCCTTATCCGTGACAAAGAAGAAGTAGTTGCTTTCTTCCGGGTACAGGGCGGCGTTGATGGCGTCGATGCCGGGGCAGCAAATGGCGCCGACCGGCAGCCCGTCGCATTTGTAGGTGTTGTACTTTTCCGCGTAGCCGCCAGTGTCGCCGGTGAGATAGGGAGAATCGGTGACCCGCTGATTGATGTAGTTGATCGTCACATCGCACTGCAGTTTGCCGTAGGCGGGACTGTTCAGCCGGTTGTGCAGCACCGAAGAGACCTTGCCCATTTCCTTCGGATCACCGGCTTCTTCCTGAATGACGGATGCGAGCGTGATGATGTCGTCCGGGGTGTACCCCAGCGCTTTGGCACGTTCGGTCATGTCGCTTGTCCATTTGCTTTCCATGTTGGATAAAAAGCGCGCAAGCGCACGGTCGGCGGATTCGCCGCGATAGAAGTCATAGGTATCGGGAAAGACGTACCCCTCCAGTGCAAAGGCGCGGTCGCTTTCGTTGTTGAGCGACGCAAGACAGGCATAGGTGTCTTTGACGGCGGCAACATTCCGGACTGCCGCCATGAAGTCTGCCGCTTTGCATACGCCGTTTTTCTCAAGCTTTTCGGCAATCTCCACCGTGGTCAGCCCCTCGGGGAAGGTGACGCGCACAACGGGATCGAGCGTGGTTTCGGTTTCGGATGTTTCGGGTACCGGCTGCTCGGTGAGGGCCGGCTTCGCGTTTTTGCAGGCGCTCAGGCAGAAGACCAGCGCACATAGCAGCAACAAGGGGAAAAACCGTTTCATGGAAAGGCTCCTTTCATAAGGGATCACTTTTCATTTATTATAGCACAGGTTGCGCGAAAAGAGAAGAACAGCCGCGCTTTTTTCAGAAAATTGTCAGATTTTTCAAGAAAGCGCCGACAAATGCGGACGAACTTTCAAAAAAGACTTGAAAAATTCACGCATTTGTTATAGAATAAAAAGGCAAACTAATACTCGGAGGAATTGTATAATGATTTCAGCAGGCGATTTCAGAAATGGTGTGACCTTTGAAGAAGACGGCAACGTCCTTCAGGTCGTTGAATTCCAGCACGTCAAACCGGGCAAAGGCGCTGCCTTCGTCCGTACCAAGACGAAGAACGTGATTACCGGCGCTGTGGTTGAAAAGAGCTACAACCCGACCGCAAAGTTCCCCACTGCGTTCATTGAGCGCAAAGATATGGATTATTCCTATAACGACGGTGATCTGTATTACTTCATGGACAACGAGACCTACGACATGATCCCCATCAATGCGGCGGATCTGCCGGAATCCTTCAAGTTCGTCAAGGAGAACATGACCTGCAAGATTTTGTCCTACAAAGGCAAGGTCTTCGGTGTGGAGCCCCCGAACTTTGTGGAACTGCAGGTCACCAAGACCGACCCCGGCTTCAAGGGTGACACAGCGACGAACACGACCAAACCGGCGACACTCGAAACCGGCGCAGAGGTCAAGGTTCCGCTCTTCATTGATGAGGGCGAAATGATCCAGATCGACACCAGAACCGGTGAATATCTCGGCCGCGCATAAACCAGTTTGACAACATTGACAGGAAAGGAAGACGTATCATGTCAGTATCAGAAAAAGTTGCTTATCTCAAGGGCTTGATGGAAGGCCTTGACATCGAAAAGGATAAGAAAGAAGGCAAACTGTTTGCCGCAATCATCGACGCGCTGGAAGAGATCGCGTCTGAAATCGATTTCCTCAATGAGGACAGCGATGAACTGCACGAATATATCGAAGAAGTCGACGCAGACCTTGCCGATGTGGAAGAAATCGTTTATGACGATGACGACTGCTGCTGTGACGATGACGAGTGTGATTGCTGCGATGACGATTGCATCGAAGTGACCTGCCCGGCGTGCGGTGAAGACATTTGCATCAATTTTGACGACATCGACGAAGACGGCCAGGTGG
>CACYCR010000141.1 GCA_902772935.1 Oscillospiraceae bacterium | reverse complement strand
CTTCGTTGTAACCGAAGGACTCGGAAGCAGCTGCCTTCATCGCCGCGTTGATGCCTTCCTTCGTGACGTTCTCACCCTTGACAACTGCGGTCAGAATCGTGGTGGAGCCGGTCGGTACAGGAACGCGCTGTGCGGAACCGATGAGTTTGCCGTTGAGTTCGGGAATGACAAGGCCGATTGCCTTGGCAGCGCCGGTGGAGTTGGGAACGATGTTCGCAGCGCCTGCGCGTGCTCTTCTCAGGTCACCCTTTCTGTGCGGACCGTCAAGGATCATCTGATCGCCGGTGTAAGCGTGGATCGTGCTCATGATACCGCTCTGGATCGCTGCATAGTCGTTGAGCGCCTTCGCCATCGGTGCAAGGCAGTTCGTGGTGCAGGAAGCTGCGGAGATGATCTGATCGTCAGCAGTCAGGGTGTCGTTGTTGACACTGAAGACGATGGTCTTGAGGTCGTTGCCTGCGGGAGCGGAAATAACGACTTTCTTTGCGCCTGCATTGATGTGCGCCATGCTCTTCTCCTTGGAGCAATAGAAGCCCGTGCACTCCAGAACAACGTCAACGCCGATCTCGCCCCAAGGCAGTTCGGCAGCGTTCGCCTTCGCGTAAATGGTAAGAACCTTGCCGTCAACAGTGATGGTGCCGGCTTCGTCATCAGCGGTCACGGTGTGAAGATTGTCGCCGATTTTGCCGCAGTATCCGCCTTGTGCGGTATCATACTTGAGCAAGTGAGCGAGCATGGACGGCTTTGTAAGGTCGTTGATCGCGACAACTTCATAGCCTTCCGCGCCGAACATCTGACGGAACGCCAGACGGCCGATTCTTCCGAAACCGTTGATTGCAACTTTAACTGACATGTGAATTACCTCCAAAAGTAATAATTTGATAAAGGTTATCTTATATATATTAGCTGATTTCTCAAAAATTTTCAACTCCATTTCACAAAAAAGATGGAAGATCTGTTAATTTTTGTGAATCTCCACAAAAACTTACTGACGGGAAAGAAAAAGGGCATAATACTGACGAAAAAAATATCGGAAGGTATGGGAATATGAATACAACGATTGAACAGCAATGGGATGCACTGTGCATATTGCGGCGAACCGGTGCAAACGACGAAACGCTCCGGGACGCCGCCGGTCGGTTATTGTTCGCTCTCAAAGAGGATGATTTTGTACCGACCGCAGCTGCAAAACAGCACCGGCAGGCGGAAAATATGTGTCTGCATCTGCTGCGCGGCAGTGACAACCGCCGGTACGCCGAAACAAAGCACTGCACATTTTTCGGGTGTGACCTGTCCGCGCTGTTTGCGCATGCGAGCCTTTGCGCCGACGTCTTGCTGTCCGATTGCGGATATAATCTGTTTTTTTCCGGCGACACCGTGTTTTGCGGTGCGCAGCCAACACTTTTGCTGTCGGCATATCTCAACCTGATTGCCAACGCCGCACGCTTCGGCAAAGTCAACGACATCTTTGCTTCCCTGACTGCAGACGATGACTGCGGTTATTTGCGTGTTATAACAAAACGCAGCGCCGCCCTGCCAGCGAATTACAAAGCCGGGCTGCGCTGTGTGGAAAATGTCTGTCGGCTGCACCGGGGGCGCCTGCTGCTCGCTGCCGACGAGGCGCGGTTCTGCGCCGTCATGGCGTTTTCAAAAGCACTGCCCTGGATGCAGAGGTGCGATGTGCCGCTGTTTTCCCAGTACCTTTCGGTACGGGTCTCACCGGTACGCATCGCTTTGTGTCAGGTGTTGCCGTAATGCTGCTTGTAGTACGCGAGATACGCGCCGCTCTTGACGTGTTCCCACCAGTCGCGGTTTTCCTGATACCAGGCAACCGTCTGCCGCAGACCGGTTTCAAATGTTGTTTCCGGTTTCCAGCCGAGCTCCTGCCGCATTTTTGTCGGGTCGATCGCATAGCGCAGATCATGGCCGGGGCGGTCCTTTACATATGTAATGGCGCTCTCATCCTTGCCGAGCAGAGCGAGGATCGCCTTGACCACCTGCAGGTTGCTGCGTTCGTTGTGTCCGCCGATGTTGTACACCTCGCCGATGCGCCCGCCCTGCAGGATCAGGTCGATCGCGCTGCAGTGATCCTTGACATACAGCCAGTCGCGGATATTCTTGCCCTCGCCGTAAACCGGCAGGGATTTGCCCTCCATGGCGTTGGTGATCATCAGCGGAATCAGCTTTTCCGGGAAGTGATACGGCCCGTAGTTATTAGAGCAGCGGCTGATCGTGATATTCGCGCCGTATGTCCGGTGATATGCCTGCACCAGCAGATCGGCACCCGCCTTTGACGCAGAATACGGCGACGACGTGTGGATCGGCGTCTCCTCCGTAAAGAACAGATCCGGACGGTCCAGCGGCAGATCGCCGTAAACCTCATCCGTCGAAACCTGATGGAAGCGGATGTTGCCGCCTTTGCGGCAAGCATCGAGCAGAACCTGCGTGCCGAGAATATTCGTTTTCAGAAAGATTTCCGGTGTGTCGATCGACCGGTCCACATGGGACTCCGCGGCAAAATTCACCACTGCGTCGAATCCCTCCTCCCGGAACAGATTCTCCACTGCTGCGCGGTCGGTGATATCGCCCTTGACAAAACGGAACCGCGGGTTATCCAGCAGCGGCGACAGGGTTTCCAGATTGCCGGCATAGGTCAACGCATCCAGCACGACAACGCGCACATTCGGATGTGTGCGCAGCATATAATAAACAAAGTTGGAACCGATGAACCCAGCGCCGCCGGTCACCAGAATCGTTTTCATAAATCAGCACCTCTTTTGGGTTGTATTTTTTTCAAAAGCCGTCCCGGCTTCTCTTTCTTTTTCGGCTGCCGGACGTGACCGCGGCGCTGCGCGTTGCGCAGCCGGGGCGCGCGGCCGGCAAACGGCACAGCCTCAGTTTTCAGCCAACAGCTTTTCCAGCGCCGAAAGAACGCGCCGGTATTCTTCTTTGTCCAGACAGAATTCTCTGTCTCCGGCCTCCAGACGCTGCAGAATCTCCGCGCTGTCCATCCAGACAACGGTGGACACTTCTTCCGCCTGCAGATGCAGCGTCGCCGGATCAACATCATACTCCAGCAGATAGACCCGGTTGATTTCCCGGTCGTCAAACAGTTTACCATGAAAATCATTGACCTGATGGATCCGCTGTGTAAATGCATATCGCAGCGCATTTGGTGAAACCACCAGGCCGAGTTCCTCGTTCAGTTCCTTGCGCGCGGTATCGTCAAAGCCCATCCCGGCTTCCACGTGTCCGGCAGAAGAGGTGTCCAGGCAGTTCGGAAAGCTGTCTTTTCCGGCGCTTCTGCGCTGCAGCAGAATCTCAATGCTGCCGTCGGCGGCAAAGCGGTAAATATAAATGTGGCTGGCGCCGTGCAGTATACCTTTCTCATGCGCCTTCGTTCTGGATACTGCCGTATCGGCGGGGGTTCCGTCTTCGTGAAAGACGGCGAGCATCTCCTGGGTTGCTTCTGTTTTCATGGGCAGATACTCCTTGTGTATCAGGTTCGTTTCTTGAATTTCGTGCCGCAGTGCGGACAGGTGATCTCGATCTTTCCCCGATGCTTCGGCACACGCAGCGTCCGCTTGCAGGTCGGGCAGTTATAATAGCGATGCTCGCTGTCTGCCGCATGCGAGAACCACACTGCAAACCGCTGCCGAATCGGATTCCAGAAGCGCAGAAACGTTTCATTTTCCGCGCTGCGTTTTTCCGGACGTCTGGACAGCACCCGTAACAGGGAGAGGATCATCGGCACCAGACCGATCAACCGGTAATACGGCGTTCGCAGAAACGACAGCACAAAGGTGATCAGACACCCCAGCAAAACCAACGCGACACTGAGCTGATCCAAGCCGTAGCGCCCGCGCATAAACGTTCTGAGCTTTTCCATATCATGTACCTTCTTTCGTTGTTCTTATTATATCTTCTTTTTCAAAAAAAGGCAATAGCTTGTGCAAAGCGCGGCAAAGATTTACCGCAAAATAGCCATCGGACTTGATTTTTGAATAGTAAAGCGCTATAATACCTGTAAATCAATGGCAACGGAGAATTACCTATGAAAACCTTAAAGAAATATTTCAAACGCTATTTTGTGGACGCCATGAGCGCGATGGCGCTCGGCTTGTTCGCCTCTTTGATTGTCGGTCTGATCATCAGCCAGCTTGCAAAGATCCCGTACCTCGGTTTTCTAACAAATTTCACGGATGTACTGTCCGCGTCCTCACCGGTCGTCGGCGGTGCGATCGGCGCAGCGATTGCCTACGGGCTCAAGTCGAAACCGCTGGTCATTTTCTCCTGCATCGCAGTCGGTGCTTACGGCTACAGCCTCGGCGGACCGGTCGGCGCGTTTGTTGCCGCCGTTGTTGCCAATGAGATCGGCTCGCTCGTTGCCGGGCGGACAAAGATCGACATCGTGGTCACGCCGATCGTCACCATCATCTCCGGCGGTCTGGTCGGCATGTTTGTCGGTCCGTACCTCTCCCAGTTCATGACATGGCTCGGCGGCGTCATCAATGCGGCAACACAGCTGCATCCCCTGCCGATGGGCATCGCGGTCGCTTCTCTGGTCGGCATTGCGCTGACGGCACCGATCAGTTCCGCAGCGCTTTGCATCATGCTTGGCATCGACGGTATCGCCGCGGGTGCGGCGGCAGTCGGCTGCGCGGCGCAGATGATCGGCTTCGCTGTCACGAGTTTTCGCGCAAACGGCGTCGGCGGTCTGCTCTCGCAGGGCATCGGCACCAGCATGCTGCAATTCGGCAACATCATGAAGCGGCCGCAGATTCTGATCGCGCCGACGCT
>CACYCR010000140.1 GCA_902772935.1 Oscillospiraceae bacterium | reverse complement strand
GAAGATGGCTATGTCCGTTCCACGGAAAGTTTCAGTGAACGGGCGTTTGATCTAAAGGAGATTCAGCAGTGGCTGGCCGATGTGCGTTTCGAGACGGTCGGTCTGTTCGATGAGAACGGCGGTCCGTTACGCGAAGATACACAGCGTGCGGTTTTTGTCTGCAAAAAACACGGCACGCAATTTATAGAAGGAGACTGAAATATGGGTACATCTGTACGCTGTATTGCAACGGACGGGACACTGTCTGTGACAGCGATTGACGCAACCGATATTGTAAACCGTGCGGCGGAAATTCATCAGACATCAGCCGTGACATCGGCGGCGCTCGGACGGCTGCTTTGCGCGGCGTCGCTTATGGGCAGCGCCCTGAAAGGGAAGGACGATTCCCTGACGCTGCGCATCAACGGCGGCGGCCCGGCCGGTACGGTCATGGCGGTGTCCGACGCGGAAGGCAATGTGCGCGGTTATGTGCAGCAGCCGGTCGTGGAGCTGCCGCTCAACAAGCTGGGCAAACTTGACGTTGCAGGTGCTGTCGGAAAAGACGGCAATGTGACGGTCATCAAGGATCTTGGCCTGAAAGAGCCTTACGTCGGGCAGACACCGATCGTTTCCGGCGAGATCGCCGAAGACATCACCGCTTATTTTGCCGTGAGTGAACAGACGCCTTCGGTCTGTGCGCTGGGCGTACTGGTCAATCCCGACCTTTCCATCAAGGCGGCGGGCGGTCTGCTGATTCAACTGCTCCCGACGGCGATGGAGGATACGATTGAAAAGGTGGAACGCTCCATTGAGGGGCTTGCGCCGATCACGACGCTGCTCACGCAGGGGATGACACCGGAAGAGATCTGCCGGCACGCACTCAAGGAATTTGATATTGAACTTTTGGATACGGCGTCGCCGGTCTATAAGTGCTATTGCTCCCGCAAACGGGTGGAAGCCGCGCTCATCAGTACCGGCAGAGAAGAATTGCTGGATATGGCAAAAGAGCCGGAAGTGCGCGCTAAATGCCAGTTCTGCGACAAGGAGTACGTCTTCACGCCGCAGGAGATTTTGCGATTGATCAAATAAACGCGGTGGAGCGTCCGCCGCGGTAATAGATGACAGAAGTGAGGGAATAAGAATGGCTGATCAAACCTGCGCCGTTAAAAACGGCAGAACTGCGCTTGGCATTGAGTTCGGTTCGACCCGCGTGAAAGCGGTTCTGACTGATACACAGGGCCATGTGCTTGCAGAAGGCATGCACGCCTGGGAAAACCGCTTTGAAAACGGCGTCTGGACCTACAGCGAAGAAGAGATCCGCACCGCACTGCAGGAGAGCTTTTGCGCGCTGAAGATGATGGTTGCCGATCGATACGGTGTGACGCTGCAGACCATCGGCTGCATCGGTATCAGCGGCATGATGCACGGCTATATTGCCCGCGACGAAACCGGTGCGCTTCTGGTGCCGTTTCGCACTTGGCGCAATACCAATACACGAGAGAGTGCCGCAGCGCTGACCGAAGCGCTTAATTTTCATATTCCGGAGCGGTGGAGCATTGCACATTTATATCATGCGGTCCGCACCGGCGAACCGCATGTCAAAAAGATTGCCGCACTCACGACGCTTGCGGGATATGTGCACAGTCTGCTGACGGGTGAACACGTTGTCGGCGTCGGCGAAGCGTCGGGGATGTTCCCGATTGACAGCGCGACACTGACGTATGACCGTGCGCGCCTGGATATTTTTACCGCACTTGTTGCGCCGTACGGTGTGCCGTGGACTGCAGAGACTCTGCTGCCGCGCGTGCTTTGCGCGGGTGAATTCGCCGGAACGCTGACTGCCGCAGGGGCTTTGCTGCTCGATCCGTCCGGTGATCTGCAGCCCGGAATTCCGTTCTGCCCGCCGGAAGGCGACGCCGGTACCGGCATGGTTGCGACCAACAGCGTTCGGCCGCGGACCGGCAATGTTTCCGCCGGCACATCCGTGTTTGCGATGCTGGTGCTGGAACGTGCGCTCTCCAAAGCGTATCCGGAGATTGATCTTGTGACAACGCCGGTCGGCGACCCGGTTGCCATGGTGCATTGCAACAACTGCGCGGCCGACATTGATGCCTGGGCAAACGTGTTTTATGATTTCGCGCAGCTTAGCGGGCTGTCGATTTCCAAAGGCGCGTGCTTTGACTTGCTTTACGGGACCGCGCCGACAGGTGCGCCGGATGGCGGTGGTCTGCTTTCCTTCAATTATCTGTCGGGTGAAGCGATTACTGATGTAAAAAACGGTGTGCCGTTGTTCCTGCGCAGTCGTGATGCTGCACTGACCTTCCCGAATCTAGCGCGAAACCTTCTGTATTCTGCGCTCTGCACGTTGCGCCTTGGCATGGATATTTTGACCGCCGAGCAGGTGGAAGCAGATGTTTTGTGCGGACATGGCGGCTTTTTCAAATCCGGCGCCGGACAGCAGACTATGGCGGATGTGCTGCGGCTGCCGGTGACGGTGATGCAGACAGCGGACGTCGGCGGACCGTGGGGTATGGCGCTGCTGGCAGCCTATTGTATGCGAGAAGACAAGGCGCAGACGCTTTCGGCGTTTCTGGAAACCGTCGTTTTTGCCGACAGCGCGTCCGTGACGGCTGCACCGGATGCGGCGGGCGCTGACGGATTTGACGCGTATCTTGCAAAATACAAAGCAGCGCTGCCGCTCGAGCGCGCAGCGGAACAACTATTCTTTTCATGAGGTGATTGAAGGATGCTGGAAACGTTAAAAGAGGCTGTATTACAGGCGAATCTGCTGTTGCCGAAGCACAATCTCGTGACCTTCACCTGGGGCAATGTGTCCGCGATTGATCGGGCGACCGGATTGGTCGTCATCAAACCGTCCGGTGTGGAGTATGACGTGATGACCGCCGATGACATGGTGGTTGTCGATTTGGACGGCAATGTCGTGGAAGGCCGGCTGCGCCCATCCTCGGATACGCCGACCCATCTGGAGCTATATAAGCGCTATGCGGCGGTCGGCGGTGTGGTACACACACATTCTCGATGGGCGACCGTTTTTGCGCAGGCGGGTATGGACATTCCGGCGCTTGGTACAACACACGCCGATGACTTTTACGGAGACATTCCCTGTACACGGAAAATGACGCCGCAGGAGATCGCGGGCGCTTATGAGAAAGAGACAGGCACTGTGATTCTGGAAACGGTCGGCGATGAACCAATGGCCATTCCGGCGGTGCTGGTTCATTCTCACGGCCCGTTCTGCTGGGGCAAGGACGCCGCTGCGGCGGTTCACAGCGCCGTAGTGCTCGAAGAGGTCGCGTTCATGGCGTGGCATGCCATGCAGATGCGGCCGGGGCTCGAGCGGATGCAGCAGGAGTTGCTGGACAAGCACTTTTTGCGCAAACACGGCAAGGACGCCTATTACGGACAAAACTGATTTGACAGCAATATAAAGAAACAAGGTACAGCGCATCTGTACCTTGTTTCTTTATGCAATGTCTGTGAAAAGCGTCAGGCCATTTCCGATGCTTGCTTTGCCGTCGCTTCCTTTTGCGCGGCACGTTCGCGCTGCGAAAAGATGCAGCCGCAGTAATCCTGCCGGTATAGGTCATAGACGCGGGAAAGCTCGATGGAACGCTGATAACCGCCCTTTTTCTTGAAGTCGGAGGGCAGATGTCGGACACCGTATTCTGTGCCGACGGCTTCCCCGATTTCGTTGAGTTTTGCGGCGTTTTTGAGCGGACTGATGGTGAGTGTGGTCGTGAAGTAATCGAAACCGCCCTCTTTCGCGGCTTTTGCCGCTTCTGAAAGGCGTAGCCGGAAGCACCGAAAACAGCGTTCGCCGCCTTCTTTGACATCCTCAACTCCTTTGACGGCGTCATAGAATGCCGCGGGGTCGAACGGCCCTTCCGCAAACGAGATCGGATATTTTGCGGGCAGGGCGGCGACGAGCCATTTTGCTTCACGGACCCGGTGGTTATACTCTTCTGCCGGGTGGATGTTCGGGTTGTAGTAAAAAAGCGTAATGCGAAAATACTGCGAAAGGTATTCCAGACAATAGCTGCTGCAGGGCGCACAGCAGGCGTGCAGCAGCAGTGTCGGCACTTCGCCGGTCTCTTCCAGCGTTTTCAAAATCGCGTCGAGTTCCTTTTGATAGTTGCGCATAAAAATCACCACGAGCATTGTAACACAATGTCCAGACTGTCGATAAAGTCGCCAGACCATTTGCAATGCCAAAAGCAGGTCATGCAGATGGTCTTTTTTGATTAGAACCAAAGCAATGATATTTCGACGAATAAAAAATGGTTTGTTGATTCTAATTGCAAATTAGGCGCGTTCTCGCCCTCTCGCGGTACCATCGTACAGCTTCGGGGCGAGAAACGCACCTTCTGGCAGACTTTCTCGACGTCTGCCAGCTTGCCGAAAAATTCTTTTTCGACAAGCTGAGCATTGTAACACAATGCTCGTGCTTTTGCAATGGGTATGAAATTCAAACGTCTGTCGGCGCAGGTTCGGCTTGCGGCTGTTCTTCTGAAAACCGCAGCCAGAACAGCAGGGGCGCGATATACATCAGTCCGTACCCGAGAACTTCCAGCCCGGGCGTCAGTCCGGCGAGCGGCGTATGGCGCAGCGCAAGACCCAGCAATGTGCCGAGAATGCCCATGGACAGAAAATTCAGAAAAGCCAGCCATTTCGGTACGCCGAGCTTTCCGCCGAGGATGATGCAAATGTATGCAACGCACTGAACAATCAGAAATCCGAAAGTGACGCCTGTGACAAGATTGGACCAGTCTTCCTGCTCTGTAAGCACAAAATCAAGGCACTCCTGCGGAATTTCGGTACCGGGCAGCGCTTCGGCCGCCGCGAGCATTGCCTTGACCTGCAGCGGCTGCAGACAGCCGAAAACAAAATGACTGAAGGCGGAAAACGCGGTGCCGATGCCGCCGAGCAGCCACAGCCGTTTTTGCCACTGCGGACAGACGGTGTCCACCGCACGGAACATGGCATAAAACCCGAAGAGCAGCAAGATCGTGCCGCCCATGCCGAGAATCATGCTGTTGATGAAACGCGTGGCATCCATGATTGTCCAGTCTGCGCGGGAGGCATTCTGCAGATCAAAGTGCGGCGTCAAAAACAAAAATGCATTTGCAGCAAAATAGGCGACGCCCCCGAGAATACCGAGTATGGAAAAGAGCCGGTAGTTTTTGATCATATGTCGTGACATGTTGCTCTCCTTTATACGTTGAACAGGAAATGGACGATGTCGCCGTCCTTCATGACGTATTCCTTGCCCTCCGAACGGACAAGACCTTTTTCACGTGCTGCGGCGAGGGACCCGCATGCCATGAGGTTGTCGAAGGTGACGATCTCCGCGCGAATGAAGCCGCGTTCAAAGTCGGAATGGATCTTGCCGGCGGCCTGCGGCGCTTTCGTGCCGTTTTTGATTGTCCAGGCGCGGACCTCCGGCTGTCCCGCCGTCAGGTACGAGATCAGGCCGAGCAGATGATAGCTGCGCTGAATCAGAAGATCCAGGCCGCCTTCTTCCACGCCGAGGTCGGCAAGGAACATTTCCTTGTCTTCTTTTGACAGCGAGGAAATTTCCGCCTCCAGTCCGGCACAGATCGGCAGCACCTCACTGCCCTCCGCTTCTGCGATTTTGCAGACGGCAAGGTAGTTCTCATTCGTATCAATGCCGTTCGTGAAGTCCTCTTCGCTCATGTTGCAGGCGTAGATGACGGGCTTTGCGGTCAGCAGGCAGGCTTCGTCGAGGATCGCTTTTTCATTTTCATCACAGCCGATGCTGCGTGCCGGCTGTTCACTTTCCAGCGTCTCTTTGACACGCTTCAGGAAAGCGACCTGCGCGGCGAGAGATTTGTCGCCCTTCATAGCTTTTGACGCGCGGTCGATGCGGCGGTCAATCATTTCCAGGTCGGACAGAATCAGCTCGAGGTTGATCGTTTCAATGTCACGCTTGGCGTCAATGCTGCCGTCCACGTGAATGATGTCATCATTCTCAAAGCAGCGAACCACATGGACGATGGCGTCCACTTCACGGATGTGCGACAAAAACTTGTTGCCGAGGCCTTCGCCCTTGGATGCGCCTTTGACCAGACCGGCAATGTCCACGAATTCAATTGTGGCGGGGGTGATCTTCACCGGATGGTACATTTCCGCGAGCGCGTCAATGCGCTTATCGGGCACCGCGACCACACCGACATTCGGCTCAATGGTGCAGAAGGCATAGTTCGCGGACTGTGCGCCCGCATTTGTGATTGCGTTGAACAACGTGCTTTTGCCGACATTCGGCAAACCGACGATTCCGAGTTTCATGATTGCTTATCCTTTCTTTTCCCTCATTGTGCGGCGGCAGTCAGCGCCTGGTCGATGTCGGCAAGAATGTCGCGAACGTCTTCCAGACCGACGGAAAGACGGACCATACCGCTTTCGATGCCGGCGGCGACAAGCTGTTCGTCCGTCAGCTGGCGGTGCGTTTCGCTCGCCGGATGCAGCACGCAGGTGCGGATGTCGGCGACATGCACTTCGTTGGATGCCAGATGCAGTGCATTCATGAACTTGATTGCGGTCTCTTTCCCGCCCTTGATGACAAAGGAGATGACGCCGCTGCAACCCTTCAGATATTTCTGCGCGAGCGCGTGGTTTTCATCGCTCTCCAGACCGGGATAGCTCACGCGTTCAACGTAGGGGGAGTTTTCAAGATACTTTGCGACGGTCATCGCGTTTTCGCAGTACTGCTTCATACGAACGGCCAGCGTTTCCAGTCCGAGATTCAGAAGGAAGGCCGAATGTGCTGCCGGGTAGACGCCGAAGTCGCGCATGAGCTGCATACGCGCTTTGATGATATAGGCCTGCTTGCCATAGGTTTCGGTGTAGCAGATGCCATGGTAGGATTCATCCGGCTCGGTCAGACCGGGGAAGTCGCCGCTCGTCCAGTCAAAGTTGCCGCTGTCGACGATGACGCCGCCGACCTGCAGTGCATGGCCGTCCATGTATTTTGTGGTGGAATGGATGACGATGTCGGCGCCGAAGTCGATCGGGCGGCACAGGATCGGTGTGGCAAACGTGTTGTCCACGATGAGGGGGACGTGGTGCTTGTGCGCAAGGTTCGCAAAGCGTGTAATGTCAAAGACGGTGAGCGCCGGGTTGGCGATCGTTTCGCCGAAAACGGCTTTGGTGTTCGGCTTGAAAGCCTTGTCAAGTTCTTCGTCCGAAGCATTTTTGTCAATATAGATGCATTCGATGCCGAGCTTTTTGAGCGTAAAGGAAAACAGGTTGATCGTGCCGCCGTAGATTTCCGTGGTGCTGATGAAGCTGTCGCCGGCATCACAGAGATTCAGAATGGACAACAAAGATGCTGCTTGTCCGGAGGTGGTGCACATAGCGCCGATGCCGCCTTCCAGTGCGGCAATCTTGTCTTCCACGGCCATGACGGTCGGATTGCCGAAGCGGGAATAAATCAGTGCTTTTGTCGGGTCGTCAAAAACGGCGGCGACTTCTTCGGTGGAATCAAACACATAGGTTGTACTCTGCACAATCGGCATTACACGCGGGTCGGCATTTTTCGGGGTGTATCCGGCGTGAAGACATTGGGTTGCAAGCTCATACTCTTTCATATTATATTCGCCTCATTTTTTATAAAGTTGCATTTATTATAGCACGGCATGCCGGATTTTGCAAGGTGCTTTTACAGGAAAGGAAAGACGTCCCGTTCCGCGCACGCGTGCAGAAAAAATGACGGATACCGTAAACGGCATCCGTCGGGACAAAATGATTATTTTTCTTTTTTCGCTTTGATGATCTGGCGTCTGGGCTTTTTGCGGTGATATGTCTTCTTGGCCTGGATCGGGGTTTTGATGATGAAGTTGGAAAGGATCGTCCAGAGGATGATGAGGATCAGCATGCCGAACACCGCGTAGAAGCCGGCGGAAAGCGTTGCGCTTGTGACGGAGACGATCACGGTCGCGAGCGTCACAAGAACGTTGTCGGAAAGCATTTTAACAAGGTTGGTCAGGTTGACGTCGCCGTTGATGATCTTCTGGAACGCATCGTTGGAAACAACGATCGCCGCGATGGAAAGCACCAGGTCAAAGGCGGACATGCAGATGACGATGAGACGCTTTTTCTTGTTGTTTGCAAGTGCTGCGACCACAGCGATGGCGAGCAGAACCAGCAAAATCAGTGCAAAGAGAACGGCAAACGCAATGATATCGCCGAAGATGGGCTTAATAACTTCGGTGAAAGAAAGCTCCGGGTCCGGATTGGGGACGCCTTTTGCTGTCATCTTGATGATTTCAAACAACGAATACTCATAGGTGGTGTTGACTTTGTCGAACAGGTTGCTGACGGCATTGACAAGATTATTGATCTGTTCATCCTGACTGCCGACAACGAAAGTGAACAGTTTCAGGAATATGCCGAGGGCGACTGCGCCGACAGCAAGAATGGGCGTTACGATTCTGTATACGAGTTTCATTTCGGGTCTTCCTTTCTTCTGCTTTATTTTCTCCGTGCGGCGCTCATTTCCAGGAGGAATTCAAAGCGACCGTGCGGTTGAACACAAGGTTGTCGGGCGTGCTGTTTTTCTCCACGCAGAAATAGCCCTGGCGCATAAACTGGAACGTGTCTCCCGGCTTCAGATTCCGGACGCCGCCTTCCAGCCGGCAGTTTTTGAGGACGGTCAGAGAATCCGGGTTGAGATTCTCCTTGAAGCTGCCCTTCGATTCGTCGGAGGGATTTTCCACGTTGAACAGCCGGTCATACAGCCGTGCCTCAAACAAAACGCTGTCGGCGTCGCTGACCCAGTGCAGCGTACCTTTGACCTTGCGGCCGTCGGGGGAGTTGCCGCCCTTGCTTGCAGGGTCATAGGTGCAGTGGACACAGGTGACGTTGCCGTCTGCATCTTCGTCATAGCCGACGCATTTCACAAAGTACGCGCCGCGCAGACGCACTTCATTACCGGGAAAGAGCCGGAAGTATTTCTTCGGCGGTTCCTTCATGAAGTCTTCCTGCTCCACATAAATGACTTTGGAGAATTTTGTGATGCGCGTGCCGTACTCCGGACGGTCCTGATAGACGGGCAGTTCAATGTCCTCTACAAGATCGTCGGGATAATTGTCGATCACGACTTTCAGCGGCCGCAATACCGCCATGACACGCGGCGCATTCTGGTTGAGATTGTCGCGCACGCAGGCTTCAAGCAATCCGAAATCGACTACAGAGTAGGCCTTGGAAACGCCGACGCGGTTGATGAAATCGCGGATCGCGGCGGCCGGATAGCCACGGCGGCGCATACCGCAGATCGTTGCCATGCGCGGATCATCCCAACCGTCCACAATGCCTTCATTGACCAGCTGCAGGCATTTGCGCTTGCTTGTCAGACAGTAATTGAGATTGAGACGGGCGAACTCGATCTGCCGGGACGGCTGCGGCAGTTCCAGCGCCTGCAGGAACCAGTCATACAGCGGTCGGTGATTTTCGAATTCAAGAGAGCACAGCGAATGAGTGACACCTTCTTTGGTATCGGACAGCGGATGCGCAAAATCATACAGCGGATAAACGCACCATTTATCGCCGGTCTGATGGTGGGAGACGTGCGCAATGCGATAGATGACCGGGTCACGCATGTTGATGTTCGGCGACGCCATGTCGATCTTTGCGCGCAGGACGCGGGCGCCGTCCGGAAATTCGCCGGCAGTCATTCGGGCAAACAGGTCGAGGTTTTCCTCGATGCTGCGGTTGCGATAGGGGCTTTCCGTGCCCGGTTCGGTCAGCGTTCCGCGGGCCAAGCGGATCTCTTCGGCGGTGGAATCATCCACATAGGCTTTGCCGCGTTTGATCAGGTCGATCGCACAGGCGTGGATGAAGTCGAAATAGCCGGAGGCATACAGCACTTCGTTCCACTGATAGCCGAGCCACTGAATGTCCTCTTTGATCGCGTCAACATATTCCGTGTCCTCTTTGGAGGGATTTGTGTCATCCAGACGCAGGTTGCAGATGCCGCCGTATTTTTTCGCGGTGCTGAAATTGATTTGGATCGCTTTGGCGTGACCGATGTGCAGATAGCCGTTCGGTTCGGGCGGAAAACGGGTCTGCACGTGGTCGTAAACGCCGTTTTTAAGGTCTTCGTCAATGAAGTCGTGAATGAAATTTCCCTGCAAAGTTAAATCTTCCATTGGTTATCTCCTTTCCGGTCACCGGGTCAGCGCATCGAGCGCAGTCTGCAGACGGCAAAGCACGGTCTCAGTGCCGAGAATCTGCAGGATCGAATACAGATCCGGCGTGTTGCGCCGTCCGGTCACTGCAACGCGGATCACCGTTGAAACGTCGCCGACATGGCCTTTGTAGGCGTCGGGATTCTTTTTGTATTCCTTGACGTTCGGTGTATAACCGAGCGGTTCACAAAGCGCCTTGATGCGGGTGAACCATTCGTCTTTGCTGTCGGCGGGATTGTATGCTTCTTTGTATGCCGTCAGAATCTCGGCAGCCATTTCGGCAGTGATGTTGTCCGGCAGGGCGCTGTAATCGTTTTCGTAAAGATCGTCATAGAAATAGGCGACGTAGTCTTTGACCTCGTTCCATTTGGCGATGTCTTTGCGCGGCTTCGGGGTGCCGCGGTCAATGGAAAGGATTGCTGTTGCATAGGCGGGGTCGCCCGCGAGCAGCGAATAAAATGCGTGGTCATACTGCTTTGCCCATGCGCATGCGCCGGTATACACCGCTTCGGCGGGGAACACCGAGATGACATTCTTGCTCACATCAACGAGCTTCGTCAGGTCAAACAGTGCGCCGGAGACACTCATTTTCTTGAGGCTGAAGGGAAAGGCACTCTGCGGTGCGGTCGGATTTGCCCGACGCCAGTCTTCAAAGTTTGAGTTCGCCAGCGTCAGCAGGTACTCCAGAACGCTTTCTTTCGGATAGCCCTGTTCGGCGTAATACGTCACAGCCGCTTCGGGGTCCTTGCGCTTGGAGAGCTTGCGCTTGCCGCCGTTTTCTTCTTTCATGATCGGTGAAATGTGTGCGTATTTCGGCACACGGAAGCCGCAGGCTTTGAACAGCTGAATGTGCAGCGGCACCGAGGAGATCCATTCATCGCCGCGGATGACGTGCGTTGTGCGCATGAAGTGATCGTCCACTGCGTGCGCAAAGTGATAGGTCGGGATGCCGTCGGTCTTCAGCAGCACAACGTCCTGCACGTTCTCCGGCATTTCGATCTTGCCTTTGATAAGGTCGTCAAAGCTGATGCGGTGATCTTCCCGACCGGGCGAGCGCAGGCGCAGTGTATAGGGTCTGCCTTCGGCAAGCAGCGCTTTCTGTGTCTCAAAATCGGCGTCGCGGTACCTGGCCCATTTGCCGAAGATGCCTTTGATGGGTGTGCCCTGTGCCTCCTGCTCGTCGCGGATGGCAGCCAGCTGCTCTTCCGTCAGAAAGCAGGGGTAGGCGAGACCCTGCGCGACAAGCTGCTTTGCAACGGTGTGATAGATCGCGGCACGGTGGCTTTGCTGATAGGGACCGTAGGCGCCGGTCTCCTGCCCGAAGCCGATAACGCCTTCGTCCACGTCGATGCCGAACGCGGTCAGGCCTTTGATGATTTCGGATACGCCGTCATCGATCTCTCGTTTTTTGTCGGTGTCCTCAATGCGCAGCAGGAAGACGCCGCCGGTGGTGGCAGCGTTCAGCTTGGAAATCAGCGCCGAAAACAGACCGCCGATGTGCAGAAAGCCGGTCGGGCTGGGTGCAAAGCGTGTCACGCGCGCGCCATCCTTCAGTGCGCGGGGCGGAAATTGCTGTTCCAGATCCGCAACGGTTTGCCGGACATCCGGAAACAGCAGGGTGGCAAGTTGTTCATATTCTGTCACTGTTAACCCTCCAACGGGGACCGTTCCCCGAAAAAACTGTCATGCGTTATTGTTCTTCTGCTTGCTGAAAATGTAAAACGTTGTCGGCGTTCGGAATGTCTGTATACGGCAGAACGACTTGCTGCGTATAACCGGCGCTGCCCTGGTGGCAGAACGCAACGCCGTCATCGGTGAGAACCCACGCGGCAGAATAGATCTGCTGGCCGAGGGTCGCAAGCTCTTCCTGGGAAAGCTCGCTTGCCGCATCACCGAGATAGGCGCGGCTCAGTGAATCCTGAATGGTTTCATAGTTGCTGCCGAACAGGTCTTCTTTACGCAGAATCTCGCCGGTTTCAAGATTGGCGGTGTAGCCGGAATAGGCACGGGTCGGCATAAGCAGCGCGTCCCATTCCTCTCCCGCTTCGGCGGCCTTCTGTTTCTCTTTGGCAAAGGTCTCCGGCGTATAGGTCGTGATCTCATCCAGCAGAGAGATCCAGCTGTTTTGATTGCAGCTGACGGTGGTGACTACATAGGTATAGGCCGGCAGCAGAGCAGTGTCATAGCCTTTTTTCAGATAGTGGCTATAGGCGGCGTCAGCCTCTGCCGCTTTGGTCTGATACGATTTGACGGTTTCGGCGTACAGCGCATTGATCGTCTGCGCCACGGCGGAATCCGCGTCGGTGAAATAGGGATAATTCACGACATAACGTGCATAAAGCTGTCCGGAAGCGGTTTTGGCCTCAATGACGGTTTGCCGCATCTTATAATTCAGCGCGTTATTATCCGTTGCTATTTGTGTGCCGTCAGCGGAGAACAGCGGGTCTGCCGACAGTGTTTCCAGTGCCCACACACCGTTGTCAACTGTGGCCATGCAATAGACCTTGCTGCTGTCATCACAGGTGCAGATCACGTAGTAGCTGCCGTCTTCCGTGCGTCGCGCTTCAGCAGAAACCGGGGTGCGGGTGCTGCTTCTTGCCGGGGCAAGCGCGCGGAAATACCCGGTGTCACCGTAAAAATAGGAATCAGCGGTATCGGCGTTGGCAACGAACGGTACACTGAGTTGTTTTGCGATGGATTCAATCTGATCGATTCTGATTGCGTAATACCCGTCCGCAAAGCGTTCCAGCGGATCCGCCGGTTCGGTCAGCGGTGACGGCGCGGTGCGTGAAACCGAAGCGAACAGACCTGCAGAATCTTCCGGATGCAGCAGCTGCAGGAGCTGTCCGGCATCGAGTGTACGGAAGGTGATGTTCTGTCCGTACAACGCGGAAAACGGTGCAAAGAAGTCAAGGAAACTGCGTTCTTCATCAGCGGTGAAGCCGGAAAGCGCAACGGTTTTCTGTGCGTTTTGTTCCTTCGAAAAGAGGGTGGTCCATTTGCCGATGGCGGCAAATGTGAGCATCAGTGCCGTGCAAACCAGTGCCGTAACCTTCAGCATGACACGGCTGCGCTTTTCCCGCGGGGATTCCCGATAGGGGATCGGTGTGATTTTCGGCATCACGGGCGTTGTTTCCGGCGCGGGTGCGGCCGAGCGGTCTTCTTCAAACTGCGGCATCGGATCCGGAAGAGCAGAGTCAGGCATTGCCGACACCGTTGGATTGTCCGGCACCGGTTCTTCTTCGGCGACCGACGGGATTGGCGTGACCGGCGGAACCGGCGGAACCGGTATTGTCGGCGATGCCGTCGGTGCAGCTGCGGCAGGTTCTTTCGGCGCTTCCTCGGATACCGGCGGTACGGCTTTTTTTACAGGGGGCGTCTGCGGAACAATCTGTGCGCGAACGGGTGCCGCGGCGTCATTCTCTCCTTTCGGAAGCTGTACAACAAAGCGCGAAGAAAGCGCGTCACGGGTGACTTCGCAGCCGCAGTGCGGACAGACTGTGTCACCGGCAGTCAGGCGGTTGCCGCATTTTTTGCAAAACATGGACATCGTCCTTTCATTCAGTGATGGGTTCAAAAAACGGCTGTGCTCCCATGAGTCCGGATAGCGGGCGGAAGCGAAGCTGCCCGGCACAGATCAGCGTGCCGGAATAGGTTTCTGCGTCAGTAGGGCAAACGGCATCGTCACACCACCAGATGCAGCCGTCTTTCCAAAACAATGACGCATCTAGAATTTCACATGTATACTCGGGATCGTTCGGTGTAAGCTGCAGCACTTTGAGGTCGGAAAACGCAAGCTCCAGCATGGGCATTTCGTCTGCCTGTCGCTGGAATATGACGTGCAGCTCCCGACGGGTGTTGACCGGGTACATGGACAGGTCATCATTTACATATGCGCCGCTGACATAATACATCTCTTTGATGCAGCTGTCATGAAAGTGTCCGACGGCATGCAGCAGCTGCAGAATGTCGTGGTCATTGCGGACTGTGCGCCACACGCTGTCAGACATAGTTGAGAACCTCCCGGATGTCTTCGATCTCGGCGAGGGTGTTCTGTCCGAGTCCCTTGCCTTTGAAATCTCCGTAGTTCATACGGATGACCTGCATTCCGGCGCCGAGCGCACCCTCCACATCGTTGACCGGATGGTCGCCGACAAAAAGCACCTGTTCGTTCGGGATGCCTGCGCGTTTTGCAGCTTCGTCAAAGATGCGGCGGTCGGGCTTGTAGACGCCGATATCGCCGGAGACAACAACAACGTCAAACAAATCGCGGATGCCGGCGGTGTCGAGCTTGATGTTCTGCAGGGAGGAGACGCCGTTGGTCACCGCACCGAGCAGATAGCCGCGGCGCTTGAGCTCTTTGAGAACATCGACTGCGCCGGGCAGCATCACAATGTATTTTCCGAAGTCGTAGTTAAAAGAATCGTACAGCTCCTGCAGCGGCGGATGGTTGTCCCAGTGCCAGAGCGCGATCATCTCCGGGAAGTAGACCTCGCGGTCCTTGTAGCCCCCATCGACGTATTCTTCCATTTCGTCGAGCTTCTTTTGAAATTCTTCTTCGGAAATACCGGGGAAATACTTTTTTAAAAAGGCTTCGCAGTACAGGCGGTAAGCGCCCTTTCTACTCTGCAGCGTATCGTCAAAATCAAAAAAAACAGCTTTTATATCCAATGGTTTCATCGTGCGTTCACCTTTTTTGCCGCGGCGGCATCTTTCTGCATGGCGGCTTTCAGTTGGTCAAGCGATCCGAATTTTTGCTCATCCCGCAGAAATGCAAGCAAATGCACCTCGATTGTCTGTCCGTAGAGATCACCGGAAAAATCAAGGATGCAGGTTTCACTGCGGAAAGAGTCGGTACCGATGGTCGGCCGTACGCCGATGTTTGTAACTGCAGTATACCACGTCTGCTTTAAACAAACCTTTGCGGCGTAAACGCCGGCGCGTGGGCGGACAAGCCCGTCCGGAAAAAACTGGTTGAGCGTCGGAAAGCCGAGCAGACGGCCGCGTTTGTCACCGCTGACCACAGGCAGGGTGTAGGAAAACGTCCGGCCGAGCATGGCATTTGCGGCAGGCATGTCGCCGCATTCAATTGCGGTACGAATGCGCGTTGCGCTGACGGGCTCGCCGTCGAACAACACGTCGGGCGCAATCTGCACCCGAATCCCGGCATCTGCGCCGAGCGTCTGCAGCAATGCCGCGGTTCCTTCGGCGTTTTTGCCGAAACGATAGTTTTTGCCGCAGCAGACCGCACCGGCGTGCAGTTCGGTCTTCAGAAAGCGGACAAAGTCTTGCGGTGAAAGATCTTTCAATGTCAGAAAGGGAACCGTTCTGATCGAAAAACCCTGTGCAGTCAAGCGGCGGTGCTTTTCGTCGTCCGTCATCAGCAGCGGCGGCGCCGCGTTACATATAATCTGTTTCGGATGGCGATCAAACAGCAGCACTGTCGGGCAGAGCGCATCGGCTTCTGCGCAGGCGGCGGCTGCAGTCAGGACTGCCTGATGGCCACGGTGCAGCCCGTCAAAAGTGCCGAGTGCAATCGCGGTAGGTATCGAATTCTTCATATGTTTTCGTTCCTGAAACAATGCCTTCTATCGTGCATTGCGTTAAAATACTTTTTTTGCTTTGAGGGCATCCGCGCCGTCCGCGAGCTCGCCGACGCCGAGGAAGCTGCCGTCGGGCGCATAAACACAGTACAGCCCGGTTTTGTTCGCACCGCGCAGCCGTTCACGTGCAAGTTCGCCGCCGTTGGAAAAGCGGACAGCCTGTGCTTCGGTGACTGTCAGATGCGGATAGGTCAGCAGTGCATCGGTCGGCAGAATCACCGACGACAGCGTGCCGGCGTCCCGGTGCATTTCCAGTGCGTCAAGGGTGACGCACTGCGTGAGCGGGCAGTTGTTTGCCATGGTGCGGCAAAGCGCCGTCATCACGGCGCCTGTGCCGAGCGATGCGCCGAGGTCAGCGATGAGGGTGCGGATATAGGTGCCTTTGGAGCAGGCAACATCAATGGTATATTCGTGCTTGTCGTCGTCTGCGCTGACCAGCGAAAGCCGATCAATCGTGACCGTGCGTGACTCCCGTTCCACTTCAATGCCCTGCCGGGCGAGAGTATACAGCCGCACGCCGTCTTTCAGCAGTGCCGAATACATCGGCGGGACCTGCTGAATCGTGCCGCGGAAGGGCGCGAGCGCCGCTTCCACATCCGCAGAACCGACATGGACGTTTTGTTCGCGCAGCACCGTTCCGGTGATGTCAAGCGTATCCGTTGTGACGCCGAGGCGAAATGCAGCGCGGTACTGCTTTCCGTGATCGGGCAGCAGCGGCAGAAACCGTGTGGCGCGGCCGAGGGCAATGACCAGAACGCCGGTTGCCATCGGATCAAGCGTGCCGCTGTGACCGGCCTTTTTTTCACCGCAGATGCGCCGGGCTTTCGCAACCGCGAAAAACGACGTCATGTCCTGCGGTTTGTTCAGACAGAGGAAGCCGTTCATCGGGCGGTGCCTTCTTTCAAAAACGACCGCAGAACCGGCAGCAGCCGCTGCAGGGCCGTGTCGCGGTCTTCGCTGAACGAGCAGCCTGCCGCGCGGGCATGACCGCCGCCGCCGAAGACAGCGCAGATGGCCGATGCGTCGACATCTTCATGCGTGCGCAAAGAGAGCTTGTAACTGCCGTCCGGGCGCTCCTTGAATGTTGCGCCGATGCGTACGCCCTCCATTTGCCGCGACAAGGCAACCAGCTCGTCGATATCTTCGTCGCCGCAATCGGCGTCGTCCAGCATGGTGCGTGTGATGGTCAGCACGCAGATGCGGCCGTCCGCATACAGCTCCATACCGGAGAGTACTTGTTGTTCCAAACGCAGAAACCCCGGTTTTTTGGTTTCAAACATCAGTGTATTGATTTGTGCGTGGTCTGCGCCGCAGGAGATCAGCTCCGATGCGATGCGGTGGGTGCGGGCTGTGACGTTGGAATAACGAAAACAGCCGGTATCCGTTGCACAGCCGGTATACAGACAATCGGCAATCGGCTTTGTGATTACGACGCCAAGCGCGCACAACAGCAGATAGACCACCTCGCTTGCCGAAGCGGAATCGCTTTCAACATAGGTCTCTTTCGCAAACATACGGTTGGTCCCGTGATGGTCGATGGAAAGGTCGACCCGGTCGCCGTACAGCGCTTGCGTTTTGCCGCCGAGCAGCTTTTTGTCCGCAACGTCCACGCTGATGATGTACGCCTCGTCAAAGCAGTCTTCTGCGCAGCCTGCGGCAAGAAATGCGTAGCGCGGCGGAATCGGCGCATCGGTATGCATTTTTGCGCGTTTCCCACGCTGGCGCAGACCCTGCAGCAGCGCAAAAGCGCCGCCGAGCGTGTCGCCGTCCGGATTCGCATGCGTCAGAATCAGAACATCATCGCAGTTTTGCAAACGCTGCACTGCGCTTTTAAAATCAATCTTCATAAGGTTCCTCGGTTTTATGTTCGAGTTTTTTGAACAGGTTCACGCCCTGTTCCACAGAGTCGTCGGCGATGAACCGCAGCTCCGGTGTTTTTCGAAGGTGCAGCCGGGCGCCCAGCTCGCGGCGCAGCCGTCCGGTTGCCGCGGTCAGACCTTCCACAGCGGTTTTGGCGCTGTCGATGCCCTTGAGATCGCTGACGTAGACCTTCGCAAAGGTTGCGTCGGAACTGACTTCCACGCGAACGACAGTCAGAAGTTTATCCTTCACGCGCGGATCTTTCAGCTCGCGGATCAGAATCGTGATCTCGCGGCGGATGTCTTCCGCGACGCGGTTGTGTTTGTAACTAGGCATAGTGTTCGGCTCCTGTGATTGTAGTTGATGTGGTCAAAGACGCCGACCCGGCGCCGGATGTTGCAGACTACGGTGTGCAGCATCGACAGCAAAAGACAGCGCACGGTGTGCGGTTTGCCGAGATTGCATGGACGATGCTGTCACAGCCTGCAGGGAAAACAAGTACCGAATCGGGACGGATCAGTCTCTGTATTCTTCCATCAGGAACGCTTCGAAAATGTCGCCTTCCTTGATGTCGTTGAATTTGGCAAGACCGATACCGCATTCGAAGCCGGTCGCAACTTCCTTGACGTCGTCTTTGAAGCGGCGCAGGGAGGCAATCTCGTCTTCCGCAATGACAATACCGTCACGGACAACGCGGATCTGGGAACCGCGGGTGACCTTGCCTTCCAGCACATAGCTGCCGGCGATCTTTCCGGCGGAGGAAAGGTTCATGACGGTGCGCACTTCGATACGGCCGAGCGCGACTTCGCGGAACTTCGGCGCAAGCATGCCCTTCATGGCAGCTTCGATTTCTTCAATGCAGTCATAGATCACGCGGTACATCCGCATTTCGACACCGTCGCGTTCTGCAGTTGCCTGTGCGTTGGCGTCCGGACGGACGTTGAAGCCGACGATGATCGCGTTGGAAACGCCGGCGAGCATGACGTCGGAATCGTTGATGGCGCCGACGCCGCCGTGAATGACGCGGACGCGGACTTCGTCGTTGGACAGCTTTTCAAGGTTTTGCTTGACTGCTTCGACAGAACCCTGGACGTCTGCTTTGACAACGATGTTGAGTTCTTTCATTTCGCCTTCTTTCAAAGACGTGAAGAGGTTGTCGAGCGTGACCTTATGGAAGGCGTTGAACTGCTCTTCTTTTTCTTTCTGTTTGCGCTGTTCAACAAGCTCTCTGGCAAGGCGCTCGTCGGAAACGGCGTCAAAGGAATCACCTGCGTTCGGTGTCTCCGCAAGGCCCATGACCTCCACGGGGATGGACGGACCGGCCTCTTTGAGGCGGCGCCCGTTTTCGTTGACCATAACGCGGACACGGCCGACGGATGTGCCGGCGACGATGATATCGCCCGCGTGCAGCGTACCGTTCTGAACAAGCAGCGTTGCAACAGGGCCTCTGCCTTTATCGAGCCGTGCTTCAATGACAACGCCCTTTGCGGCACGGTTCGGGTTCGCCTTCAGCTCCGCAACCTCGGCAACGAGCAGGATGGATTCCAGCAGACTGTCAATGCCTTCGCCTGTTTTCGCGGAAACGGGAACACAGATCGTGTCGCCGCCCCATTCTTCCGGAACCAGACTGTATTCGGTGAGCTGCTGTTTGATGCGGTCTGGATTTGCACCTTCCTTATCCATCTTATTGATGGCAACAATGATCTGCACATTTGCCGCTTTGGCGTGGTTGATTGCTTCGATTGTCTGCGGCATGATGCCGTCGTCGGCCGCGACAACAAGAACGGCAATGTCGGTTGCCATGGCGCCGCGGGCGCGCATGGATGTGAACGCTGCGTGGCCCGGCGTATCGAGGAAGGTGATCTGCTGACCGTTGAGGTCAACGCGATAGGCGCCGATGTGCTGCGTGATGCCGCCGGCCTCCGTAGCAGTGACGGCAGTGTTGCGGATGGCGTCGAGGATGGAGGTCTTGCCGTGGTCAACGTGGCCCATGACAACAACGACGGGATCGCGCGGCATAAGATCTTCTTCCTTGTCCTCGCTGTCGTCAATGATTCGTTCCTCAATGGTGACAACAACCTGTTTTTCGACTTTTGCGCCGAGTTCGGTCGCGACGATTTCCGCCGTGTCAAAGTCGATGATTTCATTGACGGTCGCCATGACGCCCAAAGCGAACAGCTTTTTGATGACTTCCGCCGCTGTCATTTTCAGCATGGCGGCCAACTCGCCGACGGTGATTTCGTCGGGAACTTTGATCGTGAGCGGTTTCTTTGCGCGCTCTGCGGCGATGCGTTTGAGACGTTCCGCCTCGGTCTCGCGCTTGGTGGAACGGTGTCCTGCCTGCTTACGATACTGCTGGCTCTTCTGCTTGATCTTTTGCTTACGCTGCGCATTGTCGCTGTTCATACGGTTTGCCGGTGCGATTTCTTCGTAGCGCTCATTGTATTTGTCAAGATCAACGTTGCTTTGCCGTGTATCCACGCGCTTGGTCTCGCCTTTGGTGCGGGACTGCATCGGTTTGTTCTTGTCTTTTTCTTTTTTCTGCGGCTGCTGTGCGGCAGGCTGTGCCGGTTTTTTCTGCGGCTGCTTCTGCTGTGCGGCAGCGGCGGGCTGTGCCGGCTTGCCCTGCGGCTTTGCGTCCGTTTTCGGTGTGGCGGGCGCTTTTTCCTGTGCGGGTGCGGCTGGCTTTGCTGCAGGTGTTTCTTCCTGCGCGGGTGCCGCGGGTTTTTCTTCGGCAGCTTTCGCCTCAGCCGCTTTTTTCTCCGCTTCGCCGGCGGCAAAGTAGGCGTCGAACGAGTCAACCTGATTTGCTTTTGTAATGGAATCAAAGAGGAAGTCCAGTTCGGCGTCCTCCAAAACGGTAGTGTGTTTGCGCGGGACATCCTTGAACGTCACAAGCAGGTCCATGACGTCCTTGCTCTTTGTGCCGAAGTCCTTCGCGAATTCATGGATCTTATATTTCTCTCTCGGCATTACGATTCTTCCTTTCCTGTTTTCTCTTGCGCTGTAAGTAGTGCGCGTAGCTTATTTGCAAAGCCTTCTTCATCTATGGTAATGACGGCAGCCTTTGTGCCGATTGCATGGGACAGAAGTTTCATATCATAGGGGAGGGCGCGAATTTCAATTGCCTTGCCACCGTAGGTACAGGCGTGGCGCAGTTCGCGCTGCAGCCGTTCGGAAGCGTCCGAAGCGCAAAAACAAAGCTTTGCACGGTTCTGTACAATGGCGTCGATGGCAGCGTCGTGTCCGCAGGACAGTTTTCCTGCGCGGCGCGTCAGTCCGAGAAAGGACAGCAGGGGATCAGACATTGTCCTTCATCTCCTGTTCCATCCGGTCAAAAACGTCCGCCGGAATCTTGCAGGAAAGCGCGCGCTCGAACCGCCGGGCTTTCCGTGCAGCCTGCATGCAGGCGAGCTTTTTGCAAACATAGGCACCGCGTCCTGCTTTTTTACCGGTGAGATCAAGGCTGATCTCATATTCTTCTTCACCGGCGTCGGTGGATGTCTTTGTTTTCACAACGCGAACAAGTTCACGCTTGGGGTACATTTCCCCGCAGCCCATACATTTTCGCATCGGTACTTTTCTGGTTTGCATTTCATGACCTCCCCGTGCGGCAAACGCCGCAGGTTATGCTTCGCTTTCCTGAACGGAAGAAAGAGATTTGATGTCGATTTTCCAGCCGGTCAGCTTCGCGGCGAGACGGACGTTCTGTCCCTTGTTGCCGATGGCGAGCGAAAGCTGATTGTCGGGTACCACGACATGGCAGGCGCGGCTGCCATCTTCTTCAAGAAGAACGGAAAGCACCTGTGCCGGCGCAAGCGCGGCGGCGATATAGTCCTCGCTTTTTTCGCTGAAGCGAACGATGTCGATCTTTTCGCCGGCGAGGGTGTCAATCACATTGTTGACGCGCTGTCCGCGCGGGCCGATGCAGGCGCCGACGGGATCCACGTTTTCGTCCGTGCTGTTCACGGCGATCTTGGTGCGACTGCCCGGTTCTCTGGAAACGGAAACGATCTCGACGACGCCGTCATGGATTTCCGGAACTTCCAGCTCAAACAGACGCTTGACAAAGCCGGGGTGCCGGCGGGAGATGTTGGCGTAGCTGGTGCCGTTTTCTTCATTGATCGAAGCGACATAGACCTTGATCAGATTGCCAGGCTGGAAATGGTCGTTCGGCAATTGATCCGCGCGCGAAAAATGCGCGGTTGCGCGGCCGATCTGGATGGTCGCGTCGAAGGTGGCGTCCGGTCCCTTGTCGTCGACATAGACAACGGTTGCCGTGGCGACTTCCTGATGGCGGTTTTTGAATTCCTGGCTGGAAAGCTCGCGCTCCGCCTCGCGGATGCCCTGACGGATAACGCTCTTTGCGGTCTGCGCGACGATACGGCCGAAGGACATCGGGTTGAGCGTATGCTCAATGACGTCGCCGATTTTTGCATCCGGATAACCGTGGGCGTGTGCCTGTTCCTCGGTCCATTCTGCGGCGGGTTCTTCGATCTCGCTTTCATCCATCACGGGGATGCGGACAAAGACGCGCATGGTCTTTTTCTGATCGTCGATTTCGCAGACAACGTTGTCGCGGTTGCCAAACTGGTTGCGTGTTGCGGAAATGATGGCGGCCTGGATCTTTTCAAACATATATGCCGCGGGGATCCCTTTTTCTTCAAGAATCCGGATCGCCTCAAAGAATTCCTTACTGTCGAATGTGTTTTTCATTTTCCAAAATCAATCCTTTCCATAAAAAGTCAG
The DNA here is from genome assembly GCA_902772935.1 of Oscillospiraceae bacterium. Taxonomy (GTDB): domain Bacteria; phylum Bacillota; class Clostridia; order Oscillospirales; family Acutalibacteraceae; genus UBA6857. Next base: position 12,869 of record CACYCR010000140.1, on the reverse strand, counting down.
CGCTGTTTTCTGCGGTTCATATCCGGTTGCAGCGTTCAGTCGCCGAAGCCTTCAAAATCGTCGAGCTTGACCCAGGCGACTTCTTTTTTATCAAATGTTGTTTCCGCATCATCTGCGGTGAGGGTGATCACGCCGTCCGCGTACCCGGAAAGCACGCCGGAGAACTCGCGTTCGCCGTCGATCGGGCGAATGGTTCTGAGCTTGACCGGCTGGCCGATGCACGCCGCAAAGTGTTCATCCCGCTTGAGCTCTCGCTCGATACCCGGAGAACTGACCTCCAGACAGTAAGCCTGTTCGATCAGATCCGCCTCGTCCAGCGGGTCGTTGATCGCGTGGGTGAAATCCACACAGTCGTCAATGGAAACGCCGCCGTCCTTGTCGATGAAAATGCGCAGATACCAGCCGGCGCCTTCTTTGACAAAGCGGATGTCCCAGATGGAAACGCCGAGCTTTTCCGCAATCGGCTGCGCGAGTGCGGTGACTGCCTGCACAGTGTTGCCGCCTTTCGCCATAAAACCCCTCCTGTTCAATAAAGAAGAGCGGGCTCTTGCAAACCCACTCTCCATGTTTGTATTCGTATAACGTTATGTTACCACACTTTTACTGAAATATCAAGGCTTTTTTTGAATTATTTTCCGGGAAAACCAGGCTTTTGCGAAAAATTTAACAAATATTTTATTGTATCTTTAAAGTTTGTGCGATAGCATTTTATCATACCGCCGTCAACCACAGGCGGCAAGAGGGAGGTTTTCGCCATGCGTTTGCTGCTTGCAGAAGATGAAAAAGAGTTATCCAAGGCCTTGTGTGCAATTCTCAAACATAATAATTATTCTGTGGACGCCGTCTACAACGGACAGGACGCGCTGGACTATGGACTGGATGAAAACTATGACGGCATCATTCTTGATCTGATGATGCCGAAGAAAAACGGACTGGAAGTGCTGGAGGCGCTGCGCAAGGCGGGCGTGTCAACGCCGGTACTGATCCTGACGGCAAAGTCGCAGGTCGAAGACAAAATTCTCGGCCTTGACAAGGGCGCAGACGATTACCTGACAAAACCGTTCGCGACCGGTGAACTGCTCGCGCGCATCCGTGCCATGACGCGGCGCAAGACCGAATTCACGCCGAACCTGCTGAGCATCGGCAATATTTCACTCAATCGCGAGACGTTTGAGCTGTCCGGGCCGAACGGTGCCATCCGTCTGGGCAACAAGGAGTTTCAGATGATCGAGATGCTGATGGACAATCCCGGTCGGCTGATTTCAACCGAACAGTTTATGGAACGCATCTGGGGCTATGAAACGGAGGCGGAGATCAATGTGGTCTGGGTATATATCTCCTATATCCGCAAGAAGCTCTTGAACCTCGGCGCAAATGTTGAAATCAAGGCGACCCGCGGTGTCGGTTATACGCTGGAGGAGATCAAATGCTGAAAAAACTGCAGCATAAATTTGTCGGCATCGCCATTATCGCGTTGGTGACAATCGTATTTGTGGAACTGTTTTCGGTCAATATTGTCAACGTCTATCAGCATGACAGCGACGCGCGCAGCCTGCTGCTGCTGATTGCGGAAAATGACGGCGTTCTGCCGAACAGCTCCTTCGGGCGCACGGCGTCTTACGGTGCATTCTGGAATCCGTTCGGGAAGGTACAGGTCAATGTGGAAACGCCGTACTCCACCCGATACTTCGTGGTCAAGCTGCACGGCAACGTCGTGACCGACATCTCCACAAGCAATGTGGCGTCCGTCAGCAATCAGGATGCGTTTGAGTATGCCTCAAAGGTGTATAATGAGGCGCCCGGCTACGGCTTTCTGGACAACTTCCGCTACTACTATCAGACCGATTCCCTGACCGGCAACGCCATCATGGTCTTCCTTGATTTCGAGCGGGATCTGGAATCCACTTTCACCCTGGCATCCATCTCCCTTCTGGTTGGCATCGTTTGCATTATTTTGCTGGCATTCCCGGTGTATCTGCTTTCCAAAAACGCGCTTGCACCCGTGAAGCGCAGCATTGAAAAACAAAAGCAGTTCATTACGGATGCGGGGCACGAACTGAAAACGCCGTTGGCAATCATCTCTGCTGATGCGGATGTACTGGAAATGTGCGGCGGTGAAAATGAATGGGTCAGCTCCATCCGTTCGCAGACCAAACGAATGAGCGGTCTGGTGCATGATCTTGTGGAATTGTCCAAGCTCGACGAAGTCGCGCAAAAGACGGAGCATATCGAGTTCAATCTCAGCGAAGCCGTGCTGGACACAGCAATGAACTTTGAGCCGATTGCAAAATCCAAAGGCTTGACGCTGACACTGGACGTTCGACCCGATGTATCCTTCAAAGGCAATGAGGGCGAATTGCGGCAACTGGTATCCATCCTGTGTGACAACGCCGTCAAATATGCCGAAAGTGAGATCCGCATTTCGCTTTCAAAGAGTGCGCGCGGCATCGTACTCGAGGCCTACAACGACTGTGAAGCCGTTGAAAAAGAAAAGCTGCCGCGGCTGTTTGACCGGTTTTACCGGGCAGACACATCCCGCGCACGGGAGACCGGTGGCTACGGTATCGGTCTTTCCATCGCCAAGGCGATTGTCGAACGGCACAAGGGAAAAATCTCCGCAACCACAGCGGACGGCCGTTCCATTTTGTTCAAAGTTATTTTGTAATTCCAACTGCGGACAGACGTCCGCAAAGGGAGGCATTCTCCATGCAGCATTGGTTCAAACGAAAACGGATTCTTTTGCCGGTGCTCGGCGCGGCGCTTTGTTTTATGCTCTGCGCCTGCAAGGGTTCCACAATCGGAACCGAGAGCAGACGTCTGCTTTCAACGACAGCGCCGCTGAGCGATGAGGCTGATGCGGTGACGGCGCTTTGCAACAATCTATCCGGCAGCGCTGACATTGACACCTATGTGATCCTCAACGACGGCGGCACAACGATCAACGGCGCGGGCGCCGCGTTCTCCGATCAGACGCTGACGATCACCGCCCCCGGTACCTACAGTCTCAAAGGCAGCCTTTCCGACGGCAAAATCGTTGTCGGCAGCGATGTTTCCGGAAAAATCAAATTGTGTCTCAACGGTGTGGATGTCAGCAGCGGCACAGATGCGCCGCTGCAGGTGGACAATTCCGGCCAAAAGGTTTTGCTGCTTTTGGGCGAAGACAGCGTAAATACGTTTTGCTGCACTGCCGATGATGTACCGGCGGCTGTTTCCGGCGGCAGTGTCGTTGAAATTGCAGGGGACGGCACCCTGGTCGTCACGGCGTCGGTGGATACGCCCGCACTTTCCGATGCCGTCAGACTGCACGGAGCAGGCGCAGGACTGTATGTTCACGGCAGCTTTGCGGCGGACGCTGCGGTCAGTATCCGGGACGGTGAAAACAATGAGGTTGTTTCCTTTACGCTGCAGCAGGCTTGCAAAACCGTTTTTGTCACTGCGCCGACGCTGCAGAACGGTGCAGTTTACACGCTCGATGCGGACGGCGTTTCCGCCGAGGGCACTGCGCAGTGACCTGTGATTCGCCGCAGCATATTGACAAAACGGTGAAAAAGTGGTAGAGTAATCAGGTAAAAATAAAAAAGAGACTGGGTGAATTTATGTCTGGACATTCAAAATGGAGTACCATTAAGCGCAAAAAAGAAAAAACAGATAACGCGCGCGCAAAAGTATTCACAAAGATCGGCCGTGAGATCGCGATTGCTGTGCGTGAAGGCGGCCCGGATCCTGCTTCCAACTCCAAGCTGAAGGACGTTATCGCGAAGGCAAAAGCGAACAACGTTCCGAACGACAACATCGACCGTATCATCAAAAAAGCCTCCGGTGAAGGCAACGCCGCGAGCTATGAAGAAATCGTCTATGAGGGCTACGGTCCTTCCGGCATCGCCGTCATCGTGGAAACCCTCACCGATAACCGAAACCGCACCGCCGGCGAAATGCGTCACTATTTTGACAAGAACAAGGGCAACATGGGTCAGAGCGGCTGCGTTTCCTTCCTGTTCACGCGGTACGGCGAGATTGCCATTGAAGCGGAAGATGTCGACGAAGAAAAGCTCATGGAAGACGCGCTGGAAGCAGGCGCCGTGGACTTCATCAATGATGAGGATGTGTTTATCATTCGCACCGAGCCGAACGACCTCGGCGGCGTCCGTGATGACCTTGCGGCAAAAGGCTACAAGTTCATTTCCGCCGACGTGGAATATGTACCGTCCACACGGACTCGTCTGGACGACGAGGAGGACCTCAAGATGATGGGCCGTCTTCTCGACATGATGGAAGAAAACGACGATGTGCAGGGCGTCTGGCACAACCTTGAGAATACCGAAGACCTGCCGTAAAAAGTGTGCAGGCTGTTACGCTGAAACATACCGAATGAACCGCTGTCTCCAAAGACGGCGGTTTTTTTGCGGATTTGTTATGGATTTGTTACTCTGTTCATAATTCGTTCATATGTTTCGTGTATTATGATTGTATACCTATCGGAAAGGATGTTTGCCATGAAGAAACTGCTTTCCTGTCTTCTTGCATTACTTCTGACTTTTACGCTCTGCGTTCCTGCGTTTGCGGCAGATAATGATTCTGCTTCGGGCCTGTATCTTCCGACGGTCTATGTTCTCGGTCGCAACGATACCATTTATGCGAATTACGGAACCGCAGACCAGAAGGTGGTCTGGAACGGCCGTGTTCCTGTGCCGGACGGTCTCATTGCCGACATGGCAAAGGAGTTGCTGCCGCTGTTCCTGAAAGCGCTGCTGCGCAACGATTACAAAGAATGGGCCGATGCACTCACCACGCGTTTTGGGGAGATCTATAAAGATATTGTGCTTGACAAACAGGGTCAGCCGCAGCCGGGCAGCATCAATTCCTGGCAGATTCCGAACACCCCGCCGAATCACCGCGCAGCAGACGGCACCTACGGTCTGTGGGACTATCAGTTCCGATATGACTGGCGGCTCGATCCGCTGCAGATTGCAGATCTCCTGCATACGTTCATTGACAGGATTCTCGCTGTCACCGGCGCGAAGAAAGTCAACCTTGCGGCGCGCTGCGAGGGCAGCAGTATTCTGCTTGCATATCTGTATCGTTACGGATCCGATAAAATTGCAGGCGCCATGACCATCGGTTCATCCATGAACGGCTGCATGGAAATCAGTGATCTGTTTGCCGGCGACATTGATATTCGTTCCGACGCAGCCAACCGCTACATTGCCCGGTACCTCGGCAGCGATGATTTCAAGGGCATTCAGTCGGAATACTTCGACGACCCGGTTGTGATCGAATATCTCAAAGCAACCGTTGCGTTGCTTGCCACCTCCGGCAGTCTGGAACTGCCGATCCATCAGGCGTTAAAGCTGTTTGATAAAGTGAAAGCAGATGTCTATCCCGGTTTGCTGATGTCCTCTTACGGCACTTTCCCAGGTTACTGGGCGATGGTGGACGATGCACATTACGAAACGGCAAAATCGCTTGCGGGTCTGACCGGCAACGCGGAATGGGCAGACTTTGTGGCGCTCATCGACAACTATCATTACCAGGTCTTCAACCATTGCACGGAGATTATACGCGGCTGCGTTGACAAAGGCATGTATTTTACCAATCTCGTGAAATACGGTATGGACGCGATCCCCGTTTTCGGTGAGGGCAACAAACTCAACGACCGCGTTGTCACGGCAGAGCAGGCGTCTCTCGGCGCAACCTGCGCACGCATCAATGAAACATTGCCTGCTGACTACATTGCAACGGCAGACAGAAAGTATATATCTCCGGACAAACAGATTGACGCATCGACCTGTGCGTTTCCGGAAACCACCTGGTTTTACAAATACTGTGATCACTCGTATTGGGGTGACGCCTGTCAGGACTGGATGTATGCGGTTCTGCGGTCGGGCGGTACCCTGACCGCGGATGATCCGGTGTGGCAGCGCTTTATGGTGTATGATTACAAAACCCATACGGCCGAACCGATGACGGAAGAAAACGCCGATAAATTTGCCACCAACGAAATCACCAGCCCGTTCGAAGCATTCCTGGTTCAGCTCAGAACATTCTTCGGAACGCTGAAGTTCTATGTTCAACTGCTTGCGGAACGCCTGCGCAGCAAATCATAAAACCGCCTTTTCTTTCGCGCCAGTGCGATTGGCGAATCTCATAAGAACCAAAAGCAGATATGTATCAACAGTGACTGATGATGACAAAAATCAAAGAAGTGTTGCCTTAGCGGCACTTCTTTTTTTGCTGCATATATGATAAAATATAAAATAGTATATTCTAATTGATTTCGGAAGGAGGCATATGGACCATGGAAGAAATGGCTGCGGCTTCTGCGAAACAGAGAATGTGCGACGTCTTTTATATGCTGCTGCAGGATACGCCGTATCAGAACATCAAGGTGACACGGATCGTTCAGCTTGCAGAAGTCAACCGCAGCACATTCTATAAATACTATACCTCCGTGCCGGATCTGTTTGAACATTTGCAGCGGGAATTGTGTGATGAAATCACAGGGACGCATGTCGTGCCGCCTGAAACACCGGAAACGATGCGAGCCTTCACGCGGCATGTGTTTGACGCCTTCGTACAGAACCATCGGCAGGAAATTCGACTGCTTGGCGGAAATCACGGCGATGTGCGGACCTTCTGGTATATCGGCGAAGCGATGCGCGAGTTGCTGACCCGGGAGGCGGACCGCCTTGGCGTGACGGATGAAGCGGTGCGGCGCAACATTTCCGGTGCGCCGGGATTCTTTGCCTCCCTGCTTTGTTCTGTGGTCAATCGGGAGATGCTGCTTGCTTCCTGGTCGCGTTTTCAGATGGCACACTTTGATGAAAGCAAGACGTTCTTTGAGAACATGGCGACCCAGCTGCAGATGCAGCGCGGCGGTCCGTTGGAATTTCACTATGATCTTGCGCTGGCGTATGTCAAATTCTTTGATCGCATGGTGCCGCAGGTGACGGTGACGCAGCTTTTGCAAACGGCCGGTATCAGCCGTACCGAGTTTTACCAATATTACCGCAACATGAATGATTTTCATCAGACCTATATTGACGCTGTCTGCAACTGTGCAACCATGTATGTCGTCCACGTTTGCCGGGTGGACGCCGAAACGGGTGCAGCGCTGATGGAACGCTTTTCCGAAATCAACTATTCCTTTGTCCATCAGATTCTGCGCGGCGTTGTGGAACGCGGGGATATCATTTTCTACCTGACCTATCTGATCGGCTCGGTTTATTTTGTTGCGAAGCAAACCCTGCCGCCAACCTTCCCGCTTGCTGAACAGCAGCAGCTGGAGTTGTTGTACGGTATCGGCGCAACCATCAGCTTTGCGCTGGCGTTCTATACCGGCAAACTGGATAAAGCGGCGCTGAACGAGCGCCTGCATGGTTTGGAAGGTTTGCGAAAAAGCATCAGAGCGGAGGACGAAAAACGATGATGCAACAGGAAAAAAACGTTCCTGCGGAAGAAAAGATTCATCAGGCTTATGTAAAGCTTTGCGAGACAAAGCCGTATTATAAGGTGAAGGTCAGCGAGATCGTGGAGGCGGCCGGGATCAACCGCACAACATTTTATAAACATTACGCCGGCATGGCGGATCTGATTCTTGCAATGTACCGCCGATATATGAAAGAGCTGATGGGTGTACCGGAAGGGATGACCATTCGCACGGCGAAGGATCTGGAGTTGTACACAAATACCGTCTGGCAGCGGCTGATGGATCGAAAGGAAGAATATCTTCATGTGATCCAGCAGCCCGGCATTCTGCGCATGGTGCTGATGTATGGCCGCGCACTGTACAAAAAGCTGACACGGCTTGCCAAACGGGCGAAGCTGACCGACCCGGCTGTGTACCGCAACATTAGATATGTGCCGTATATGTTTGTCTTCCGGCTGTTTCTGGAACTCAAAGGCAGCGATGTTTTGATCGATGACCTGCAGGAGCAAAGGCATTTCTTTGATTTCACACAGTCCATTCCCGACAACCTGTCGCAGTATATGGAAACGCATCTTGGCGGGAGCAGCGATTTTCATTATGCCTTGTTCGGCGCGTACATCAAGCTGACGACTGTTGATGAGGAATCTGCGATCACCGTGACAAAACTGCTGGATACGGCGGGCATCAGCCGCACACAGTTTTATCTGTATTATAAAAATATGGACGAGTTTCGTGAGCGGTTCTATTATACCTGCTTTGAACTGGTGATTGAACTGATGCTGTATGTCTGCCGCCGGCCGGATCCGCTGCCGGAAGAAGAGGTTTCCGCCATGCGTGACACCATCTATGCCACGTACAACCAGAAGGCGACGAAGCGGCTGCTTGCCACGGGTAAAATCGTGGAGTACGGCGCATACATTGTGGCGCATCTGTATCTGCGGTATAAAGAGCAGCTCGAAAAAGAGCTTGGCCCGCTGAACGAGCAGCAGCAAAACGCGCTGGTCTATTACATCGGCGTGATGTCCACGGATTCTCTGCGGTACTACCTGCGGCGGATTGATTATGCAACGTATCGGAAGAACGTGGGCGACGTGAAAAAAACCACTGCGCAAGTGTTTGGCATACCGTTGCAATAACCAATTTACAGTTTGTTCACAATTTGTGCAAGTTCTATAATAATATTTACGGATTTGTCGTTTCGATTGACAAATCCGTTTTTTTTGTTGCTTGAAAAGGGGAGAGGAACAGCATAAAATGGTAATCGAGCTAAGGGGAAGCCCCGGGGCTTCCCGGCCAATAAACGACGGTCGCTGTACCGAAAACCAGCAAAATTTTAAAGGAGGCATTCCTATGAAGAAAGTATCCGCAATTCTGCTTGCAGTGCTCATGATGCTGACCTGCATGGTCGTCCCCATGACTGCATCCGCAGAGATCGACTACAGCGCGATGTCTGATGAAGAAGTCATCAACACCGTCCTCGACTGGGTTGATGCAAAAATCAAGGCTGCTGCGCCTGACTTTGATCAGTTCGAAGCATATGCACAGTTCGCAGGCGTTGAGATTCCTGAAATGGAAGGCATCAACACCCTCGTCGCTTACAAGGATCACATTGCTGAACTTGGCGGCGACTTTGCAAACCTCAACACCGCAGCGATCGTTGATCGCTCCAATGGCGGCGTCGCGTTTGTCAACGGCCTGACCCAGTTCATGGCTGACAACGCTGACATCTTCGGCAAGGTCTTCACCTGGAAGCCGGACGGCACGCCGTTTGATTACGGCAAAGTCGGCGAGTACATCGAATCCCTTGAAGACGGCAACGAAATCAAAGCCTTCTATGAAGACTACCTGAAAGACGGCTTCAACATTCAGGAAGCGTTCACAAACGAAATCGCTCGTGAAATGGGCTACACCATTCCCGACGGTGAAACCTTTGATGACACGATCAACAACGGCGTAAAGGCTGCATTCGCACCGCTGCTTAAGGAACTCCTCAAGACGGATGAATCCAAAGCTGCTTACGATGCATTCAACCTGAAGACCACAGACGTTTATGCACTGGTCAAAGCATATATCGGCCTGCTGCAGAACGACTACAAAGCTGACATCGACACGATGGCAAGCAGCATCTTCAACGCACTCGTTCCGGCACTCAAAGACGTGAAGAACACTGTGAAGGACATTGAACTCCCGGTCCTTAAAATCGGCTACACCGGCAACGAAGAATATGCAACCTACACCCCGACTGATCCGGAAATCAAGAACTACATGCCGAACATCTATGTCAACGATCAGGCAAAAGACGTGATGGATCAGTATGCAAACGAAGACCTCGGCATCGAAGTCAAGAAGAACTCCGAAATGACCGAAGCTGACGCTGCGCTTGTTGCAACTGCAGCAGAAGCCTGGGGCAAAGACTTCATCATCGACGTGGACGGCGTTGATTCTGTCCTTCCCGAAGGCATCACCCTTCCGATCACCATCGACCTGAAGGCTGTTGAAGAAGCGACCATCGCTGCACTGCAGGAAGCTGTCAACAATCAGGGCCTTGCAATGGAAGGCATCACCGCGACGATCTCCGACGCAAAGGCAACCTTCTCCTACAAGGCATACAAAGATGACGATTCCTTCGCTGTTCAAGTGAAGCTTGAATCCGCTACCGCGAAAGCGAACATCAGTGGTAGCTACAACGGCGTTGCTGTCAACGGCACCTGCGATGTTGACCTTGTCAACCCCGACGCCACAACCGTTTCCGGTATCGTGGTCAACCTGCCCGTCATCGGCAACTATGACGTCAGCAGCATGGCACAGCCCATCGTTGTCAGCGCAATCAAGAACGTTGCCGGCGATATGTTCAAAGATCCGGCATTCGCAACTGTCGTTGTGAACAACCTGTCCGGCAGCACCGGCATCGACCTTGACTCCATCAAGGAAATGCTCGGCTACATCAGAGACGACGCTGCTTATGACACCGACCTGCTTGACTTCTTCAAGGATGGCCGCTATGACACCTACAAGGGTGCTGTTTCCCAGGCGAACCGCATCGTCGTTGACGCTGCAAAGATGATCCTCACCGACGCCGGCCTCAACTACTTCGGCATCAGCGAGAGCAACTCCCTTGACACCAACATCGCAAACATCCGCACCAAGGCGAACGACCTGATCGAAGGCGCGAAGGATGCGATCGACACCCTGAAGAATTCCCAGTATGAAGAGTACATTCCGGCAGGCATCGACATCAACGCGATCGACCTCGGCGTACTCGAAGACATCGACCTGTCCTCCAACGAAGGTCTCTATGTCAGCATGATCAAGCTCGCTGCAAAGTACATCCCGGCAGAGATGGAAGAAATCGCAGCAATCCTTAACACTGTGAAGGGCTATGACACCCTTGACGATATGTTCGTTGCACTCATCAACAAGTGCGCTGCGGACGTGACCGCAAAAGAAGACGTTGCTGAACTGCTTGCGAAGATCGGTTACACCTACACCGATATCCCGACCGGCGGCAACGCAAGAGACAACATCATGAAGGAAGCCACCAAGGCGATCTTCAAGGGTGCTGAATGGGCAGTCGGCATTGCCAACGAAAAGGCAACTGAACTCGCCAAGAACATCGACGACGGCATGACCGTTTCGTTCGATCTCGGCGTTACCTACAACGCAAACGACTGGGAAGGCTCCCTCAACAACCTCGTCAATCGCTTCATCGACCTGACCAACGGTCTGTTCATCGCGAAGTTCGACAAGAGCAAGGGCCTGGTTGCCAAGGCAGCTGACATCCTGTTCGCAGCACTTCCGGTTGAATCCATGTTCTCCAACGTCAAGAGCGGCGCTGATCTTGCAAAAGTTGACGGTTATATCTTCAACGACGCGCTCAACGGCAACTTCGCAAATCTGCTGAGCCTTGCAGAAGTCAAGGAAGACGCAGTTGCGGGCAACACCCCGGTTACCAAGGCGCTCATCAATGCCTCCGAAAGAATCGTCAGCGCATTCTTCCCGACCACCGTTTCCGCTTCCAGCTATGAAGCTTCCGAAACGGTTCAGGAATACTTCACCAGCGCAGCAAACGATCCGCAGATCGCGGCACGCAACATGGTTGACATCAACAACCGCAAGGCTGACCTCATCCCGTTCGCTTGCAACCTGCTGAAAGAATCCGGCCTGATGCCGTTCTTCGGTGCAGCGCACACGACCCATGCATGGAACAACGGCACTGTCACAACGGCAGCAACCTGCTCTGCAGAAGGCGTCATGACCTACACCTGCAAAGTTTGCGGCGAAACCAAGACCGAAGCCATCGCGATCAACCCGAACAACCATGTCAACACGGAAGTTCGCAATGCGAAAGAAGCAACCACCGATGAAGAAGGCTACACCGGCGATACGTACTGCAAAGACTGCGGTACCCTCATCAGCCAGGGCGAGACCATCGGCAAGAAGTCCCAGAACTTCTTCCAGAAGCTCATCAGCTCCATCCGTAACTTCTTCCAGAGAATCGGTAACTTCTTCAAGAGACTGTTCAAATAATTGTTCCTGATGATTTGACCTGTTCCAATCTTCTTCTATGGTTCCCCCCCTCCGCGCTCTGCGGAGGGGGCGTTCCCTTTTTCGGTACGTTTTTACGCAGGAGAACCGGCGCCTGCGTCCGACGAAAAAAACCGAAGTGCAGTGCCTCTTCGGGCAATAAAAGAACCCGCAGCGGTTTTGCTGCGGGTATCGCTTTTTTGCTATGATGCGCCAGCAGAGAATGCGGCTTATTTGAAGGTTTCGTCCAGGTTGAGACCGAACAGCTTTCCGGCCTTCGGAATCAGCGCCCAGACCGTCAGAAACAGGGACACAGCACCGAGAATCAGAGAGAATATACGCTTGACGCCGTTGACCGCGGATTTTGTTTTCTGAACGCCGCGGTTCACTTTTTTTACGGTCGACGTTGTTTTTTTGACGCGGTTTGCCGCCTTCTCGACCCGCTGTGTGACCATGGCTGTGCGGGAAACCGGCAGCTCGGACAAGGTCGTTTCCACACGGGATTCGATTCGTTTTTGTGCCTGTTTGGAGATCTGCTTTTTGATCAGGGCTTTTGCCGTCGGGTTCATATTGCCGCCTCCTCAGTCGATGGTGATGGTGTAGCCGCGTTCTTCGAAATAGCGGATTAGGAACGCTTTGTTGTTGCCTTGCCGCAGCCACGCGGTGGAAATTTTGTTGGTCTTCATCAAGTCTTCCAGAAATGTTTTGTTGCGGTTGACCCATGCCCGGTATTCGATGTCGGGCATGAAGATGACATTGCCGCCTTTTCCGTCCACGCTGATACACCTGCCTTGCAAATAAAATAAACGCCGCAGCAATCTGCGGCGTTCTGTTGTGTCGGCATCGCCTTATCTTCCCGGGCCGCTTCCAGCCAAGTATTGTCAGCACTGATGAGCTTAACTGCCGTGTTCGGGATGGG
>CACYCR010000139.1 GCA_902772935.1 Oscillospiraceae bacterium | reverse complement strand
CCGCTCCGGGCAGCAAACCGCAGCCGGCAGAAGACGCACCGACGCCGATCGCTACGCCGCCGAAACCGATACAGATTCAGGAACCGGTCATCGAATCACCGGCAGACGATGCAGCTGATGCGTCGCCTGCTGCAACGACCACGACCGAGGAGGTAAGCGACAATGGCTAAAGACAGCAAAACCAATAACCGCAAGACACGTTCCGGCGGTCTGAATACCAACTATCTGACCAAGATGGGTCTGCACAACCTTGTTGCAAACCGCACAATGACGCTCTCGTCTGTCAGCGTTCTGACCGCGTGCCTGCTGCTCATCGGCGTATCCTTCCTGCTGGTCTTCAACATCAAGGCCATGGTTAAGGACGTTGAAAAACAAAATGTAGTTGTTGCCTTTGCGGTGGATACTGCAACAGAGGAACAGCTCGTCAAGATTCAAAACGATTTGAATGCCATTCCGAACGTCACAAAAGTACAGTTTGTTTCCAAGGAAGAAGGCTTCAAAGAACAGCTCAAGGAATTTAACGTGGACCGCGATCTGATGGAAGGCGTCATTGAAAACCCGCTGCCGGATTCGTTCCGCGTCACCGTGGAAAACATCGACGAATTCAACGAGACCCTTACACAAATCAAAGGGGTCGACAATGTCGAGAATGTCCGCGAAAGCCAAGAGATCGTCAACCAGATCTCCACGCTGCAAAAATCAATCACCATCATCTGCCTGATCCTCGTTTCGGTCCTGGTCGTCGTGTCGTTGTTCATCATCGGCAACACCATCCGCATCACGATGGTTTCCCGTAAGATCGACATTCAGGTCATGAAGTCTGTCGGCGCGACCAATGCGTTCATCAGCTGGCCGTTCATGATCGAGGGTATCTTCATCGGCATCATCTCCGGTTTACTCGCCATGGGTATGACCTATGCGCTGCAGGCATCGGAAGGCAATGCGCTGAACGCGCTGATGCGTCTGTTCGGTTCCCAGACCTTCTCATTCATTGAATTCTGGCCGTACTTCTTCGGCGGCTACATTGTGGCCGGCATCCTGCTCGGCGCAGTCAGCTCTGTCGTTTCCCTGAAACGGTATCTGCGCAAAGAGGGCAGTGAATCCGCATTGAATTCCTGACGCAAATTCCCAACCGGCTCGAAAGGAGCGAAAAAGCATGAAACGACTCACAGCAGTTCTGTTGACTTTGACTCTGTTGTTTTCCCTGCTGGTTCTGCCGTCTTCTCCGGTGGTTTCCGCCGCAACAAAAGCAGAACTCGAACAGAAGATCAGCGACATCGATGAAAAGATCGCGGAAAACAAAAGCAAGATCGACGAACTGAAAAAGAAAAAAGAAGCACAGCAACAGGTCCTTGACACGCTGAACAGCCAGATTTCCGCGAACCAGGAAAAGGTGGAAGCGGTCGAGGCACAGGTGCAGGTTGTTGACGGCGAGCTGAAGGAGCTCGATAAACAGATTGAAGCACTCAAGAAGGAAATCGCCGTTCTCAACAAGAAAATCGCAAAAACAAACGCCAAAATCAACGATACCAAAGCGGAGATCGACGCATCCAAAGGCGAACTTTCCACGAAACTGCGCAATTCCTATCTGGCCGGCAACGACTCCACGCTGAAGATCCTGATGGGTTCCAGCTCCCTTGCGAGCTTTCTGACGCATCTGGAAATGATGAAGCGCATGAGTGAAAACGACAAGAAGGTCATTGACGCATTCAAAGCGGTCGTTCTGCGGCTGCGTGATCAGCGCGCCGTACTGAACGGGCAAAAGGAAGAGCTCAACACCAAGAAGACCGAGGTGCAGGCTGTCCGCACAAAGACGCTCGAAAAGAAGAACGAACTGCGGACGACGCAGCAGCAGTACCAGACAGCGATCCGTTCACTGGAACGTAGCTACAGCGAGGTCAACACCTACGTCAGCCAGCTCGACCAGAACAGCGCAACCTACGAAAACTACATTAAGAACCTGCAGTCCGAACGTGCGGCGGCAGATAAAGAAATCGACCGGATCATTGCTTCGATGGCGGCGAAAGCCTCCACATCCAGCAGCTCCTCCGGCGGCTCCCACAGCGGCAGCACCGCAAACATGCAGACCGGTCAGACGTATTCCGGCGGCGGCACATGGGTCTGGCCGCTTGGCAGTGCATCCACGTACATCTCCAGCGGCTTCGGTAACCGCAGCGCCTCCATCTCCGGCTGGAGCTTCCACGGCGGTATTGACATCACCGGCGGCGGCATTTACGGCAAACCCGTTTTTGCTTCACGCGCAGGCACGGTCATTGCTGCCATCTGGGGTACCACCGGTTACGGCCGTTACATCATCCTTGACCACGGCGACGGCTATACAACGGTTTACGGTCACTGCTCCAACCTGACCGTATCGCAGGGACAGCACGTTAACCAGGGTCAGCAGATCGCAAATGTCGGCAGTACCGGCAACTCCACCGGCCCGCACCTGCACTTTGAGGTCCGCTATAACGGCGTCAAGCAGAACCCGCTGAATTATGTTTCTCATTAAACCATTGACGATTGCCGCCGGCGTTTTCCCGGCGGCGTCGAACTTGTAAATCCGATCGCTGCGGCAAATGTCGCAGCGGTTGCTACAGAAAGGCGAAGATTTTCATGAAACGATTGCTTTCCCTGTTTCTTGCCGGCATCCTGCTGTTCATCGCAGCAGTCCATGCGCCCTGTCCGCTGACAGCGCATGCAGTTACAATGGAAGAACTGGAAGAACAGGTCCGGCAGCTGGAATCGCAGATCGCGGACAACCAAAAAAAGCTGAACGATCTCGCCGACCGGAAAGAGACGCAGCAGGAGTACCTGGAAACGCTGCAGGCGCAAATCACTGTTGTCGAAGAAAAAGCCGATACGCTGGAAACACAGATCAGCACCATCGATGAAGAAATCCGGAAATACGACAAGCAGCTCAAACAGCTTGAAAATGAAATCTCGCTGCTGACGGAGGAGGTTGAGATTGCACAAAAGGAGATCCGTGCAACGACAAAAGCGATCGAGGATTCCAAAACGCAGCTGCAGCAAAAACTGCGCGCCTCCTATATCACCGGCAATCAGGTACAGCTGAAGATCCTGCTCGGCGCAAATGATCTTGCTTCATTTCTGACTCGACTGGAAATGATGAAGCGTATGAGCGAAAACGACCGGAAAGTCATCGACACCTTCACCAATCAGGTGCAGACGCTGAAAGATACCAAGGCCGAACTTGAGTCCAAACAGTCAACCCTTGTGGAACGGCAAACGCAGGTAAAAGAAACCAGACAGCTTTCCGTTAGCAAGAAGAACGAACTGACCGCCAAGAAAAAGGAATACACGGCGACGATCTCACAGCTTGAAGGCAGTTATTCAACGGTATCCGCGTTCATTGACAGCATCGACAAGACCAGCGCCGCCTATGAAACCTATATCAAAAAACTGCAGGCGGAGCGCGCCGCAGCCGATAAAGAAATCGACGATCTCATTCGCAGCCACATGACCACCACAGCGCCGACAACCACTGCGGCACCGTCTACCACAGCGCCGCTGACCTCGGTGACGCATACGACCGAACACATTGCCAACGGCGACCCGGGTCTGACGGCAACAACCACAACGGCGCCTGCGACCACCGGTCCGACGGCGATCGCCAGCAACGACAGTTGGGCATGGCCGGTTGGCAACATCTCCTGCTATATCTCCAGCGGCTACGGCAACCGCAGTGCGTCGATCTCCGGCTGGAGCTTCCATGGCGGCATTGACATCGCCGGCGGCGGCATCTACGGCAAACCTGTTTACGCCTCACGTTCCGGCACGGTCATTGGTGCCATCTGGGGCACCACCGGCTACGGCCGATATGTCGTCATTGACCATGGCGACGGCTACACGACCGTCTACGGCCACTGTTCCAATCTGACCGTGACCGAGGGACAATACGTACAAAAGGGCTATCAGATTGCAAATGTCGGCAGTACCGGCAATTCCACCGGCCCGCACCTGCATTTTGAAGTCCGCTACAACAACGAAAAACAAAATCCGCTGAATTATGTCACTAAGCCATAACCCGCGGTGAAGGAGCGATCCGCTTGAAGCAAAAGCTTGTTCATTTGTTCTCTGTGCTGACGACTGCGCTGTTTTGTCTGCTGCCGGTACGCCGCCGCGTGTTCGTTTATACGATTCGCAGTACTGACTGCCTGCGCGAAAATCTGCAGTGTGTCTATGCTGCGCTGCACTGCAAAACCGTAGTGTTTGCAAAAATGCTGCCGCACGGCAAAAAAGACATCCTGCGTGCAAGGTATTATCTGCTGACCAGCCGCGTCATCCTGACAGACGACTACATCCGGTATCTGCGCGACGTCAAACTGCACCCGCAGCAAAAGGTGATCCAGATCTGGCACGCCGTCGGCGCGTTCAAGCGGTTTGGACTCGATGCGCCGTCGCGTCTGACGCCGGAAGATGAGCGCCGGACTCACGCGGCATACACCACTGTCTGCGTTTCCGCTGAGGCTGTGCGGCCGTTTTACGCAAGCGCCTTCGGCATCGGCATCGAAAAAGTGCAGCCGCTCGGCGTTCCGCGTACGGATGTGCTGCTCGACAAAGCAGCCATGCAGCAAAAGCGCGACACCTTTTTCAAAGCAAACCCCGCGCTGCAAAACAAAACGTGCTATGTCTATCTGCCGACCTTTCGTGAAACAAACGGCACGGTGCGCCCCTTTGACCCACAGCTGCCGTTTGATGCAATCAGCCGTGCCCTGCAGCCGGACGAAGTGCTGCTGATCGGGCGACACCCGGTCATGCAGACTCCGTTTTTTCCGCCGGACACTTACAAAAACATCCTCGATCTTTCCGGTACCGAGACAACGCTTTTGCTGTCCGCTGCCGCTGTAGTGATCACGGATTATTCCTCTGTGGTCTTTGACGCTGCCTTGCTCGTCAAACCACTGCTGTTTTACTGCCCGGATCTCGATGACTACGAACGTACATTTTACCTCGATTATCAGACCGACCTGCCCGGCGAAATCTGCCGCGACGGCAACGCGTTTCTGCCGCTTGTCCGTCAGGCGAAGCAAACGGCAAACAATGAAAAAATCCGACAATTCTGCAAAATAGAAGCAGGCGCCTGCGACGGTCATTCCACCGAACGCATTGTGCGCCTGATCGAAGCCGCAGTATCGGATGCATAAACCAGTCTCTGCTTTACACTGCCTTTATCGGCAGTGTAATTTTTTTCTTTGCAAAGACGCTTTTTCCGATTATATTGTGTGCAAATGTGAGAAAATTATTACTGCGGCAAAATAATCGCCGCAATATGGGAGGTGAATTCATGCAAAAAATCATAAAACGTTCCAGCGTCGTACTCATGCTGCTGATTGCCGTCATGCTTTGTCTGGTTGTGTTCGGATTTTTCTTTGTACCGGATGACATCCGCGTCCTTTCCGACGCTGCGCCGCCGTCGGGCACACTGTTTTCACTGAAGACCACAACAGCGCTTGAGCAGACAAGCAGCACGTCGCAGGAACACCGCTACGATGTCAGCGTCAGTCTGCTCGGACGGATTCCCGTAAAGCACGCAACCATGACCGTCAGCGAACGGCAGTACGCCGTTGTCAGCGGCGAAATTTTCGGTCTGCGGCTGTATACCAACGGAGTGGTGATCGTTTCCACGGAAATGGTCCTGACGGCAGAAGGGGAGGCAAATCCGGCACGTGAAGCCGGCTTGCAAAAGGGCGACGTCATTTTACAGGTGAACGGACAGCACATCCGTTCACACGACCAGTTTCTCAGCTGCCTGTCTTCTTATGACGGCACACCGTTTCAGATCGTCTTTGCCCGGAACGGCAAGGAAAAGGAAACCACGTTCGCGCCGGCGTACTCCGCGCTGCGGCAAAAATATATGGCCGGTCTCTGGATCAAGGACAGTGCCGCCGGCATCGGTACGATGACCTTTTATGACAAGCAAAGCGGCCTTTACGCCGGGCTCGGCCACGCGGTCTGCGACCTGGAAACCGGTGAGGTTCTGCCGCTGTTTGAAGGGGATATCGTCGGTACAACTATCAACGGCTGCACAAAGAGCGCGCAGGGCAGCGCCGGAGAACTGTGCGGCTCATTTTCCGAAGATCGGATCGGGTCATTGCTGACGAACGACAACACCGGCGTTTACGGTTTTCTCGACAACCCGCAAGAGGGGACGTCGCTGCCCATTGCCACCAGACAGGAGGTCAAAACCGGCGAAGCACAGATTGTTGCAACAATTGACAACAGCGGCCCGCACACATATGACGCGGAAATCGAACGCATCCGTACAGGTGCTTCTTCTCCGCAGGATATGACCATCCGCATTACCGACAAAAAGCTGCTTGAAAAAACCGGCGGTATTGTCCAGGGCATGAGCGGCAGCCCAATTCTGCAAAACGGGATGCTCGTCGGCGCCGTGACGCACGTGTTTGTCAATGAGCCGGCCGAAGGCTATGCCATCTTTGCCCAGACGATGATGGAACGTGCCCGGACGATTGCAACTCTGATTGGCGATGCTGCATAATATGTGTGTTTTTGTCACTATTTATAAGTTTATGTTAAAAATCATCTAAAACAGTATTTCTAAAAACTGCGTAGTGCCAAAAGCTATGAGTCAATTTATTTAACTGTTTTAGCCGATTATTAAAATATTTTCAAATCGACTGGAATCGACAGATTAAACTCTTGCATTTTGATGAATTCTGTGATATTATACGTTCAGTGAACGAATTTCACAATATAAGAAATAAGGAGTTATCAAAATGAAGCAGAACATTCAGGTCATTGTAACAGGGGAGGAGCACGCATCAGAACCGCAGTGCGTGAAAGCATTGGAAGAAAAGGGATTTTCCGTGATCACAGTGAAACGTGACGGACAATGCGTGATCGACGCCGTGCTACAGCACAAACCCGATGCGCTGGTCATGGCGGCGTTTTTATCGAACTTTGACGCGCTGCACGTTCTCGGCGCTTTGAAAAACTATCGAACAGCCAATCCGCTTTGTATCTTTGTTTCGCTCCCGTGCGAAAACCGGGCGCTGGAAAAAGAGATCCTTGCAGCGGGCGCAGACTTTTATTTTGTGCAGCCGTTTGACGCATCGGTCATCGCCGAGCGCATCGAGCAGTTCACAGCACGAGACGAAGAGGACAACGCGATCTTTTCAGACGAGGCTGCCCGCAGCGACCACCGGCTCGCACTCATGATCACGGACATCATGCGGGAGATCGGCGTCCCGGCGCACATCAAGGGGTTCGAGTACCTCCGGGAATCTATTCTGCTGACCGTCAAGGATCCGTCGTTGATGCACGCCGTTACCAAGGTGCTTTATCCGACCGTTGCAAAAATGAACAAGACAACCGCCTCCCGCGTTGAACGTGCAATCCGCCACGCGATTGAAGTTGCATGGGACCGCGGCGACGTGGAGACATTGCAGAAATTCTTCGGCTACACGGTCTCGGGCATCAAGGG
>CACYCR010000138.1 GCA_902772935.1 Oscillospiraceae bacterium | reverse complement strand
TGGAATGCCCCTGCTGCGGCGAGACACTGGAGTTCGAAATCGAAGAAGCGGACGACGAAGAAGAAGCGGACGACGAAGAAGAATAAGAAGCATAAAATCCAAACGGGCGCTGCTACATGCAGCGCCCGTTCTTTTGATTCAAAAGCTGTTTTCGTAGATATCCAGAAACATGGCAAGGTCCACGCCCTGCGCGGTGACGGCGGTATACTGCGAGCTGGCAACCAGCTGCCATGCCCACGCTTTGTATGGCTTGTAATAGAATCTGGACAGCGGCAGCAAATGGTGTTCTTTTTGCAGCGCCCGAATGGAGTCGCTGCAGTCGGACTTTGCCTTGCGCATCGCTTTCGCCGGGTCTTTGAAAACCGGCTGTCCTGCATCGTTCAGTGCAAGTGTATACGCGGAGTGCAGCGGAAACCAGTCATCCCATTCGCCGGTGTCTCCGTCATGACTGGGGCAGGGTGTGAAAAACATCAGATACACAATGCTCAAAAGAGCGACGATCACAGCAGCCCCCGCAGTGGAAACAATCAGCAGTCGTCGGTTGACGTGCCGGATTTTCCGGTCGTTGTCCGTAAGCGCGGTGAGCAGAGTCTCCTCTGCTTTCTGCATAATCACCGTCTCTTCCATGCGTTCGCCCTGCAAAAGCTCGTTGACGGTGATGCCGAGGATCTCGCACAGCGGCGTAAACAAAGACACATCGGGCAGATTCTTTCCGGTTTCCCAGCGGGAAACGGAGCGGTTGCTGACGCCGAGCGCCTCGGCAAGTGCTTCCTGTGTGAGATGTTGTTCTTTCCTGGTGGCTGCGATAAAAGCGCCAATCTTGATTTGGTCCATAAAAAGGTCTCCTTTCCAAATCAGTATAGCAGTTATTTCGAAAAAGAACAGGACACAACGCGAGAATCGGCAATTTTTCGCAAAAAAACAAAGGGCGACCGTCGCCCTTTGCATCAAAATGGTTTTCTCAGTTGCCGTTGACTTCCTTTTCCAGATACGCCACAAGGTCGCCGACGGTGATGAGAGTCGGCAAAATCCGGTCCGGAATGGAGATGTCGTATTTTTCTTCGATGATGCAGATCATATCAAACAAATCGAATGAATTGAGACCGAAATCTGCGGTCAGGACATCATCGGCTTTTGCGGTGGTGATGCGTCCTTCGGTGTAATCCGACAAAATTTCAAGAAGATCCTTTTGAATGTCCATGCTTATTTCTCCTTCTCCTTTTTTTCCTCTTTGCGTTTGCGCCAAATTTCATTGTAAATTTCTTCGGTCGCCAGTGAAATCTTTGTGACCGAGAACTGATCGCCCTTCGGGAAAACATACCAGGTGTCTTCCAGCGTGTTCATATCAATGCAGTCGCGCTTCAGACCGAAGCGGTATTGATATTCCACGTGCACGGCATATTGTGCAGGCGCCTTCAGCTCCATGGAGAACGGCAGACCGTTGTAATCCCGGATCCCCTGCAGATGCATTCCCTGCATATCGTGGACGAACTTGCCTTCGCCGAGGCGGATGAATCCGCGTGCGTTCGGCAAATCGTTGACGATGACGTCACACTCAAAGCGGTATGTGCCAGCCTGCACTTCCTTGCGGACCTGCTCGCGTTCCCACTGATACCAATCGGTTGCGAACTGGAATTCCGTGTTGCCGTCGGTGGCAACCAACTCACCGTATTCGGTCAGCGTCCAGCGCTTGCCGCAGTGCTCGCAGAAGATTTCGTCGCCCTTGGAGCGCATGGCGTATTCCGTCATGCAGTGCGGACATTGATACAGCACCTTGTGCAGACCCTCTGCACGTTTGGCGTAGGGGACACGCACGTGGTTCTTGTATTGCCAGCGGAAGTCGTCGTTGTACAGCAGCGTGCGCAGCTTCGCGTTGATTTCGTCTACAGTCGCGGTTTCCAGCTCTTCCGCGGTATAGGCGAGCGTCATGTCGGCCTGTACCGGGCGCACCTGCAGCTTGCGGATCGGGCTGTGATCGCCCCAGAAGGGATCGAAGATGTGATGGCCGCGGCAGGTGAGCGTGACAACGGGCACCTTCTGGCGCTTAACAAGCTGACCGATGGAATCGGGAATGACTTCCGTCACGCCGCAGAGCGAATAACGTGCTTCCGCGTAGATGCCGAAGATCAAGCCGTCCTTGAGCGCCTTGCGGCAGCTGCGCAGCAGACCGATGTCCGCAGTGTACTTCCGTTTGGGAATGCCGCCGAGCTTGCGCAAAATGAATTCCCGACCGATGTAATCATCCACAGCGGCGGGGTAGATGCCTTTGTCCGGATAAACGGCCGTGCTCATGATGTAAAAATCATAAAAGGCGTTGTGATTGCAGACCAGGATGTACGGCGCTTTGACGCCTTCCATGCGGGTTTTGTTGACGGTTCCGCTTTGCAGCAGACGCCGGATGGTGGAGAAGCCGAAAACCATCGGTTGCACAAGGGCATCCTGTACCATCGGTGCCTTGCTCATATCAAATTTTTTGACTGCGGGCGGGCCGCTTCTGACGTAGCGACCGAACTTTTTGCTCATGCCGTCATCCTCCAGTGCATAACAATCGATTTTATAACTTATTAATCATAATACAAAGCACTGTTTTTATAATTCTGTTTTAGAATATAAAAGACTTTTAATAGCCTTGAGACACATTTTTTGCATTTTTGTCGATTTGTTCATAATTTATACGAACTTCGGTCAACTCTGTCCGATATTTCCTATGCAGAGCCTTCTGCTGCAGATCCTCAGCGAAACTTGAGACCGGTCGGCGCGGTCGGCAGCGGCGCATTGCGCACGAGAATGGTATCGCTGCCGATGGTCTGCACGTCTTCCCAGCGGATGCGCAGATCGCCGTCCCGGCCAAGCAGCCCGCCGAACCGACTTTTTCCGAAGATAATGATTGCGGTCAGCCGTCCGTCCGTCAGATTGATCTCCACATCGGAGGCGAAGCCGAGCCGCTGTCCGTTCTTGGCGCAGATGACTTCCTTGCTGCGCAGTTGTGTGATGGAGCAATGTTCCATAATCAAGCACCCCTTTTGTTTTTCTCGCCCCTTGAATCGGCGATTTATAGTACTAGAATATGCATCGGATCCCCTTTTTTTCAAAAAAACTGAAAAAATGAAAAAAAGATTTGACTTTAAAGTCAATTTATAATATCATCTATATATTATGGATAAAATAAAACGGCTGCCGGTCTCCACGGCAACCGCAGCAGGCAAAAAATAAAGGAGTTGTTTTTTATGAGTTCCTGTAACGGAAATTGTTCTTCCTGTTCTTCCGACTGCAAAGACAGAAAGCCGGAGAAACTTTCACCGAATGATTACAGTGCGGTCGGAAAAATCTACGCCGTTGTCAGTGGCAAAGGCGGCGTCGGCAAGTCCTCCGTCACTTGCATGCTCGCGTCTGCCATGCAGGCACGCGGCAAACAGACGGCTGTTCTGGATGCAGACGTGACCGGTCCCTCCGTACCGAAAATGTTCGGTCTGCATGAGCGCGCAGTCGCCGACGCGGACGGGATTCATCCCGCCGAGACAAAAACCGGCATCCGCGTGATGTCGATCAATCTGCTTCTGGAAAGTGAAGATGCGCCTGTGGTGTGGCGCGGTCCCGTGATCAGCGGTGCGATACAGCAGTTCTTCACCGAAGTTGCCTGGGGCGACGTGGATTATATGTTTGTCGATATGCCGCCGGGTACGGGCGACGTCCCGCTGACGGTGTTCCAGAATCTGAAGGTGGACGGCATCATCGTTGTCACAACACCGCAGGATCTGGTCGGCCTGATTGTCAAAAAAGCGGTCAACATGGCGAACATGATGCAGATTCCCGTGGTCGGCATCGTGGAGAATATGAGTGTCTTCACTTGCCCGGATTGCGGCAAGCAGCACCGGATCTTCGGCGAAAGCACCGCGAACGCCGCGGCCGAATCACTGGGCACGAAAGTGATTGCCTCGCTGCCGATTGACCCGAGAACGCCGGCGCTTGCCGACAAGGGCGCAATCGAGCTTGCAGACTGCGATCCGCTGCAGCCGGTCATCGACCTGTTGCTTTCCGATCATTGATTTACATTCTTTTTACAAGTCTGTGTTGAATTCTCAACAGTCATTGTGTATAATCATACAATCAAGGATAATGTTTCATGAACAAACCGGCGGTCTGCGGTTTTTGTGTTCATGAACGAGCGTGTCGACGCAAAGGGAGGTTCGACTATGAAAAAGATTCTCAGACGGGTATTTCTCTCCATATTTATCGTTCTGATCCTCGGCGGCGCTGTTGCGGTGTACTTTGTGTTCTTCCATGGCTCCGTCCCGGTGTTCAAGGAGCCGTATGTGACAGACCCGGACGGCATGTCCTATTACGCGGTCGTGAATGACGACGGTGAGACGTATGCCGCCGTGACCGATGCCGACGGCAACATCTATGCCGCCAAGATCAACGAAAACGGCAGCATCGGCGAAACGATTGGCCAGATCAACGGTCAGGTGGATAAAGAAAAACTCCCGACAAATTACACCGGTGAGAGCATCAGCGACACGGCGAACGCGAACGACTTCACGGGAGAAGTGAGCATCGGTCCGACAGAGGAGACGCCGGCGCCGGTGGAAAGCACCACCGCACCGCAGGAGACGCCAAACGAAGGTACCACAACGGCGCAGAATCCGCAGGGCGGCAAGACCACCACAACCACCGCAACTACGGCTGCACCCGGTCAGAAAACGCAGACCACCGCGTCGACGACCAAAGCGGCTGACAAGACGCCCACAAAGACCACGTACCGCATTGACAAGTATCAGCAGATGTTTGCCAGCGGACAATACAAGATGGTCTTCCAGACGGATGACGAAACGCTGGGCGATACGCCGATCACGGCAGCCGTGAAAAACGGCAACGTGATGATCGACACACAGATGGAGAGCTGGAAAATCAAGATGCTCTATATCGCGAGCGACGATTCCACTTACATCCTCATCGACAGCATGAAAAAATACTGCAAAGTGCCGGAAGACTTCATGGGCGAAGAGTTCGATATGAACGAGCTGATGGCGAATGTGCCGACGACGACTGACGGAAAGATTACACAGTCCAAGGCGACGATCAACGGAAAATCGCTGAACTGCGAGACCGTGACCAATAAAGACGGCACGATCACCCGCTATTATTTCGACGGCGACACCCTTGTGCGGATCGACAACAGCGACAAGTCCGGCGAATTTAGTTCCATCTATATTTCCTCCATCACAAGCGACGTGCCGGATTCGACCTTTGAGATTCCGAGCAACTACCGTCCGCTGAACATCCCCTGGAAGCTGCTGATGGATTCATAACGAATAACAAACAAGAAGCACCCTTGAGGTGCTTCTTTTCTGTCTGATCAACGGAAAAAAGCCGCTGCATACGCAGCGGCTTCGCGGGTGAAAAATGATGCGGTTGGAATGAAATGCACACATCAAAGCCTGCGGCAAATGACGCGGGCGTGGATCATTTATCTTCTTTTCCGACGAGCCAGTTGATGGACACGTCGAGTACGTCTGCGAGGGCAACCAATTCATAATCGCAGACACCGCGCAGTTGGCCTTCCAGCTTGGAAAGTCCTGACGCAGTCAGTTCAACACCTTTGATTTGCAGCTTGGTCAAAAGGTCGATTTGTTTCATTCCGAGTTCTTTGCGCCTTGCCTCAATCTTCGCACCGACAATGTTGCTATTGCCCAAGGTCTTTTTTCTGATTCTCATGTCATCACTTCCGGTTTCAATTTCGAGGATTCGATGCCGGGGGTAGGGTATGCGCTGTTGTAACAGGCTATTGCCGGATGCCGGAATAATAGCCGGCCGGTCTGCGAACGCAAGGCTGCACATGCGCTTTTTGCAGGACCAAACAAATAACCAAATTCACTAAAATTTATTTTAACATAGTTTTAAATTTTTGTCAACTTCTATTTAGAATAGTTTGTAGATGATAACTTTTATGCAAAAAACGGTCTTTCGGCAGACGGTTTTCATCTTTTTTGGCTGAACTTTCGCGGTGCGAAAACCTGCATTTCACAATTTTTTCATAAAATCCCTTTTCTTTCCTGCGGCTTTGGCGTATAATCATTGTATATTCCCGAAAGAGGAGTTCTGTATGCGAACGATTGATTATACAGTGCCGCCGGGATTTGCCGGCAAAAAACTTTACAGCTTTCTGAAAGGCGGACTGCATCTGTCTTCCCGGTTGATCCGATCGCTGAAGCAGTGCGAAAACGGGCTGCAGATCAACGGCGCGCACGCGCGGACGATCGACTTGCTGCAGGCTGGGGACATAGTGACGGTTACACTCCCGGATGATGTGGGCGGCGCAGTGCCGGGCGCGTCGCTGCCGGACGTGGTCTATGAGGATGCGGATCTGCTCATCGTGAACAAGCCGGCGCTGCTGCCGATTCATGAGTCGCACAACCACCAGGGTGACACGCTGGCAAATTGCGTCGCGCTCTATCTGCGCGAGCAGGGGCGCATGGCAACATTCCGTGCGGTCGGCCGGCTGGACAAAGGGACGTCGGGGCTTGTGGTCTGTGCGCTGAACAGTCATGCTGCGGCACGGCTGTCCGGGCAGATCGAAAAGACCTATCTCGCTGTTGCGACCGGAATTTATGCAGGCAGCGGAACGATTGACGCGCCGATCTATCGTCCCGATCCGATGAAAACGCTGCGGACCGTAGATCCGCGCGGCAGCTATGCCGTGACGCACTGGACGGCGGTTGACAGCAAAAACGGTCTGTCCTTGCTGGAGATTCACCTGGAAACCGGGCGTACCCATCAGATCCGCGTACATTTTGCGTCGCAGGGAACCCCGCTGCTTGGCGACCGGATGTACGGGACGCCGTCGGCACGGCTGGCGCATCAGGCGCTGCACTGCAGCCGGGTCCGGCTGCTTCACCCGATCACGGGCGAAGCGGTGGAGGTCACCGCGCCGCCGCCCTGGTCTTTTGACGAACTTGCGAAGTGATTCCTGCGGGGTGCAGCGCTGTCTGTGCCCTGCGGGTTTGCTTTTTTACTGAAAAAGCACGGCGGGAATTATTCAATATCAACAAAGAAAAAAGTTTACAATGGTTTTTGTTCCTTTCTTTTTGTCTTTGTGCTATAATAAAGCCATTCTGAACGCCCCGGATTTTCGGGTGCAGATTTACGGAGGGATCTACTGATGAAAACCGCAAGAAAGATCGTGGCGCTGGTGCTGACGCTGGCAATGCTGTTCAGCGTTGCGCAGCTCTCCGCGCTGCCGACACTGGCGGAGACCGGCGACGCAAAAGTGGTTGCCTCACTCCCGTTTGCGAGCGTTTCCGACATTCACATTTTTCCGGACAGCGAGCAGGGCAGCCGCGGTGCGGACTGGATCCGTGCCTGCCGGCTGGAGGCGAAGATGTTCAATGAATCCGAGACAATCGTGCGCACGGCGCTGGAGACCATCGGCAAGCGTGCCAGGGACAACGGCATCAAATATGTTCTTGTACCCGGCGATCTGACCAAAGACAGCGAGTACGCGGCACATGTGCGTCTGGCGGAGTTGCTGACGGACATGGAAGAACAATACGGTCTGCAGGCGCTGGTCATTGACGGCAACCATGACATCAACTCGTCGGCGGCGGTAACGTATAAGAATGATCGGGCGGAGCCGGCGCGCGCCATTACATACAAGGAATTCCCCGAGGTTTACGCAAACCTCGGCTATGACCTGCTTGCCGAAGGCACCGATATGCTTGATCCGCTTTACGACCGCGCGAAAGAAGGCATCCCCGGTTCCTTGTCCTACGTTGCGGACCTCGGCGACGACTATCGTTTGATCGTGGTCGATTCCTGCAAATACTCCTTTGACGAAACACTTCCGCAGCAGACCGACGGTATGATCACGGAAGAGCTCATGCAGTGGATCGAAGCGTGGGCGGCAAAGACCTACGCGGACGGCAAGGTACCGTTTATGATGATCCACCATTCTCTTGCGGCGCATATGGAAGTGGAGCCGTCCATCACGCATGCCTTTGTGCTGGACGAATACGTGGAGGCGGCGGAGCGCATCGCAAAAGCGGGCATCCACTATGCCTATTCGGGACACCTGCACATCAACGATGTGGCCAGTGTGGTCAACGATGACGGCGAAGTGCTCTATGACGTGCAGACCGATTCCGTTATCGGCTATCCGAACACCTACCGTGAAAATGTGCTGGAGACCCTCGCGGACGGCAAAACAAAGCTGAGCACGCAGGCGGTCGATTTCGACGATGTGGCGCAAATGTCTTTTGACGGCGTGACATATGACAACCACACTTATAAGAACAAAGCCTTTGCGCTTTGCTTCGGCGGCGGGTTGTCCAAGGACGGCTACGCGAATGCTGCGGACTTCCTGATGGGTATTGTCAAGGCCTTCGGCAGCGGCTTCATCGTTGACATCAACGAAGCCGGCGGCCTGAAGACCTATCTGAAATCGCTGAACGTGGATCTGGAAAAGATCATCGGCGATTTTCTGAAGCCGTATATCAAGGATGGTATCGTCATTGCCGGCAAGAAGATTTTCACCGTGGACAACATCATGTGGTTTGTGGATGACCTGCTGTCTCAGGTTGACACAAAATATCTGCAGAACCTCGACAATCTGTACGCCATTCTGGAACCGGCCGTTGAAAAGCTGGTGGCGTTCCCGGTGTCTGACGTGCCGTGTACGAAATTCATGGATACGCTGCACTTCGGCGACAAAAACAAACCCGGCACGCTCGGCGATCTGATCCTGTCCGCCATGGTCTATTGGTACAACGGCAATGAGGACGCTTCGGATGACGCGTTCGTTCAGGATGCGATCGACGGGTTCGACAACGGGCATACTTTCTCCGACCTGTTCTATTTCCTTGTACACCTGGTGCTGGACGATCTTGTGGAAGACGGGCTGCTGTCCGGTCTGGAGATCCGCATCGGTGCGCTGCTTGGCAACAAGGTCCTGATGAAGCAGGCGGGCGACGGCCTGAACTATCTTGTGAAGGTGCTGCTGCGCGGCGACGCGTCCTACGGCAATCTGGTCAAGATCATCTTCGCGCTCGGCGTGCTGCCGTACA
Organism: Oscillospiraceae bacterium; assembly: GCA_902772935.1. Classification (GTDB taxonomy): domain Bacteria; phylum Bacillota; class Clostridia; order Oscillospirales; family Acutalibacteraceae; genus UBA6857. The sequence continues at coordinate 3,044 of CACYCR010000138.1, read as the reverse complement.
AGGATTTGTATGATCTGCTCGATCAGCTGCTCTTTGTCAAATATCTCACGCCGTCGCTGCTGGACGGCATCGGCCAGTTCGTGGCGTTCGTGCTGAACGACTTCACCTCCGACGTCAATCCGCAGTTCAAGGGAGATTCCAACGCGGTGTATTCCTCTGACAATGTTGCGGTGGAAGCAACGCAGAAAAATTACCGGTTGCCGACCATGGTCAGTGTGACGATGGGCAGTGACGAAAGTAAAGCGACCATCAGCTGGTATTCGAAATACTCCGTCTCGGGCGACATTGAGATTTACGAAAGCGAGAAAGCGCCGGTGTTCACCGGTACCCCGACGACAGATCCGACCGGCTTTACGATTGAACAATCAAGCGAGCTTGTCGAACGGCAGTTCCCGGGCATCGACCTGGACTTCTTCGGCATCCTCTGGTATCAATTCAAGATGAACCGGCACACGGTGACGCTCTCCGGTCTGCAGCCGGATACGACCTATTATTTCCGCGTCGGCAACGCCAAGTATCAGTGGTGGAGCGAAATGGGCTGTGTCAAAACGGCGGATGGCAAAAACGATGTGACATTCCTGCATGTGAGCGACCCGCAGTCGCAGACCGCGCGGCAGTATGAGGCATCCTGGAAACAGATCCTCGCCTCGGCATTCGACCACTATCCCGACACGGACTTCATTGTGAACACCGGTGACCTGGTGGATCACGGCAACAACAACAAGCAGTGGCAGGCCATGTTTGACACCGCTGCACCGTATCTGACGCATACCTACATGATGCCGGCAAGCGGCAACCATGAGGGCTTCGGTGTCAACGCAACCGCCAACTATTTCGTGCTGCCGAATGCCCCCCAGCAGGATACGGAAACCGGTGTATACTATTCGTTCGATTATAACAACGTGCATTTTGCCGTGCTGAATACCAATGATCTCGGGGAAGACAATGCGCTCAGCGATGCGCAGATCAACTGGCTCAAGGCCGACATGGCGAAGAGCACTGCGCCGTGGAAGTTTGTGATGATGCACAAATCCCTGTATTCCCACGGCTCACATTACAAGGACAAAGACGTTGTTGCCATGCGCGAACAGCTTGGCAAACTGATGCCGGCGCTCGGCATTGATCTGGTCTTCGCCGGCCACGACCACGTTTATCTGCGCACCGCATCGCTGAATGACAACAAGGTTGTGCCGACGACCTATACCTATCTTGAAAAAGACGGCGAGATCTATCAGACGCAGGTGCAGCCGGAAGGCACGACCTATCTGATCTCCGGCACCTCCGGTGTGAAATTCTATCAGCCCATCAGTACCGACAAGACCGACAAATATTTCCCGCGTGCGGAAATGATGCTGTCGCTTGAAACGCCGATGTACACGGCGGTGGAGATCAAGGACAAGGTGCTGTACCTGAATGCTTATACCGTCAAGGACGGCGAGACCATCAAGATGGATTCCATCGCGATCCAAAAAGACAGATCGCAGGGGACGCCGACCGACTATACGCCGCAGGACGCACAGGATACGGTGGAGGAAAACCGCTTTGTGGCCTTCCTCAAAGCCGCCGGCGAAGTCATGAAGAAGATTCTGATCGTCGTCTGGAACATCATCCGCATCTACGTACTGCGCGTGGAACTGTAAAACAGAACAGCATGAAGGCCGCAGGGAATCCCTGTGGCCTTTTCTCTGTACCGCCGTCCTGTGGGGCGCGCTGCTGCCGCTGTTCTGTCAAAAGCCGGCGTTCTGCTGTATCTGGTTGTACGGTTACACAGGGCGAAAAATCCGCCGCGCTGCAGCATCTGCAGCGCGGCGGAGCGGGGCGTTGGATTATTTCTTTTTCTTGAACAGGCTGATCAGCCAGTTGAAGAACTGCTTCAGAAAGTCCACAAAGGTGTTGACCTTGCGGGTCTCTTCCTTATCAAGTTTGCCGTCGACCACATTGACGTGGATGTTGTCGCTGAAGCCGTATACCGCAAAGAACTGGTAGTTCGATTCATAGCAGTTGACCTGTACGGTGTTGCAGCCGTTGAACGCATCATACTGACAGCTCATCAGTGTGGACGGCAGGTTGACCGTTTTCAGCGCCGTGCAGTTTTCAAACGCCTTGTTGCCGATTTGCGTCACACCTTCCGGAATGGTGATCTCGGTGATTTTCGTACAGTCGGCAAAGGCTTTTTCTCCGATGAATTTCACAGCGTACGTTTTACCGTCAATCGTGGCTTTGTCCGGTACGGTGATTTTGCCGCTTGCGCTTGTGCTGCAGGATTCCAGCATGGCGTACTCGTTGTCCACAAAAGCACTCAGCTTGAAGGTCAGCGGGCCTTCCGCTGCGGCGACCGCAACGCTCAGGCTGCTGCAAACAAGCAGTACACAAAGCAGAAGCGACAGGGTTTTTTTGATTTTTTCTCGCATAACAATACCTCCCATGTATCTTGAAAATGGATACATTTTCATTATAACCGCCACAATTGGAATGTCAATGAAATAATTATGAACAAATAAATGCACTTTAAATATATTTTTTTGTTTAAAACAACGGAAAAATCAGAGGAAACACAATGAAAACGCGATTGAAACCAAAAAACGGTTCGAAATGGACAATGAGTTTTTACTCACCATGCGACAATCTTTATTTCCCTTGAAAAAATTTTTTTGAAAAAGGCTTGCTTTTTGAGGGATTATCTGTTAAAATATCTGTTGCTTATGCTAGATAGGAATAGGAGGTGCTGAAAAATGGCAAAATGTGAATTTTGCGGCAAAGGCGTTTCTTTCGGTATTAAAGTATCGCACTCACACAGACGTTCGAACAGAACCTGGAAGCCCAACGTGAAACGCGTGAAAGCAATCGTGAACGGCTCGCCGAAGCGCGTATATGCTTGCACCCGTTGCCTGCGTTCCGGCAAGGTGACCCGCGCCATCTGACCGTCAGGGCTCGGAGCCTCGAAAGATGCTCCGCGTATGCCGGAATGATGGAATTGGCAGACGTGCTGGACTCAAAATCCGTTTTTCCAAATCTCGTGCAAAACGCCGAAACCCCTTATATTT
>CACYCR010000137.1 GCA_902772935.1 Oscillospiraceae bacterium | reverse complement strand
GTGTTCGAAAAGAGCGAGGTCAAGGTCTGGGAGTGCCGCAACTGCGGACATATTGTTGTCGGCACAAAGGCGCCGGATGTCTGTCCGGTCTGCGCACACCCGCAAAGCTATTTCGAAATCCACGAAGAAAATTATTGATCCGAAAAGATGGGTCGGCAGTGTACGACAAACGTGTGCACTGCCGGCCCGTTCTCTTTGCTTTCTGCCCGGAAAGACTTGTAAATCCCGGCGGAACATGCTATAATACTTCCGTTAAAATATGCGGCACAGCCGCAGAAAACGGAGGAATCGTTATGACAAGAAAAAAACGCGCCTGGCTGTCGGTCATCTTGTTTGCAATCGTTTTTGCCGGTCTGCTCATCACGGCGACCTTCACTGATTTTCAGATCAGCAGCATTCTGACAAGCAAGGCGCTCGCGGCACACGAGTACCTGACCAATGCCACCGCTTTCGGCGCAGCATTCGAAGCCATCGGCAGCGACCCGGTCTACCTGACGTTCGCGTTTGCGTTCCTGATCCTGTTCTGGTACTGCCTTCGGAAGAAGTCGCTTTCCGCAGCGCTGCGGACCCTGTTCGCCTGCGGCATGGCGGTCTGCGCTTTTATCGCGAACTATGTGCTCGTGAATGACACCATGGGCTACATCGAAGAACACATCACCGGCGAATACGGCGCTTTTGTTGAACATGAGCATCTGGAAACACATCCGTGGCTGCTCATCATCGTGATTGCAACGGCGCTGCTGATCACGGTGCTCGGTGTGTTTGCGACAAAGAGCTTTTCCGACAAGCAGATCGAAGACCTCTTTACGGTTGCCATTGCGACGCTGGTGTTCCTTGTGGTTTCCACGGCGGTGCTGCACATCATCAAAAAGCCGGTCGGCCGCATCCGTTTCCGCGCGATGAACGTTGCCGAAGCAAATCCGGAGCTGGTGAACGATTACGGCTTCAAGCACTTTGCAAAATGGTTTGAGCTGAACGGTCAGTGGATCACAAAGGATCAGATGATGACCATGTTCGGTACCACGGACGCGCTGAAATCCTTCCCGAGCGGTCACACCTGCGCGGCGGGCGCTTCCTACTTCCTGCCGATGCTCAACGACGCGCTGAACATCAAAAACAAGGGCGTGCGCGCACTGCTCTGGATCTGCCCGGTTGTGATCACCGGTCTGACTGCTGTCAGCCGCATCATCGTCGGCGCACACTTCTTCAGCGACGTACTCGTCGGCGGCACCTGCGCCTTCGTCTGCATGATCATTGCAAGAGAAATCTTTGTCTGCAAGGGCGCAAACGTCAAAGCCATGTTCGGCAAAGAAGCATAAATCCAGCGCAAATCAAAATCAGCAGCTTTCACAAAAAGGCTGCTGATTTTTTGTTGTGTATAAAAATAAGCGCATCTTGTTTTTTGAGCAATAATTTGGTATAATAGCACTGCTCGAGCGGTAATAAAATACCGCGATCCACATTCTGAAAGGAGTCATTTTTATGAAAAAAGCACTCAGTATTTTACTCGCGATGATGCTTATGCTTTCCTGCTGCGTTTTTGCATTTGCGGCTGACGAAGGCACCGGCATCAAGGTCATTAACGGCGTGAACAGCCTGCAGTTCAATCAGGACGGCACGTTCAAGATCATGCAGATCAATGACACACAGGACACCGAAAAGATCAACAAGCGCACCGTCGATTTCATCAAAAAGGCTGCCGCACAGGAAAAGCCGGACCTGATCGTGGTCCCGGGCGATATCCTCAACGACATTTTCCTGTTTGCGAATGCAAAGCGCGTCAAGGCTGCGCTGCGTGAATTCGGCGGACTGCTGAACGGTCTGCAGATTCCGTTTGCGGTGACCATGGGCAACCATGACCATGACCGTTCCGACGCACAGAAGGTTTCCGTACAGGAAATGCGCGACATTTTCAGCGAATTCGAATACTGCGTTTTCAACGACGGCTGCGACCCGTTCACGTTTAACATTCCCGTGTACGACAGCACCGGCGAAAAGATGGCGTTGAACATTTACGTGATGGACTCCAACAACAAGAGCGGTCTTGCCAACGGCTACACCGGCTGCTATCCCGAGCAGGTCCAGTGGTACAAGGACAAGTGCGATGAACTTGCGGCGGCAAACGGCGGCGAAGTCGTCCCCTCGATCGTGTATCAGCACGTTCCCGTCAAGGAGATTTATCAGTGCCTGGAGAAAACAACCATCAAAGAGAGCAACAACGCGATCTTCAGCCTCAACGATTATAAATGGTACAAAGTGAAGAATGAGTACCTGGTTGGCGACGACAATGTTGTCGGTGAAGCACCCTGCTCCGAGACGTTCGATTCTCCGTCCGGTCAGTATGACGCCTGGGTGGAAAAGGGCGACGTTTTCGCGGCGTTCTTTGCACATGACCACGTCAACAATTTCGTGATGAAGTCTGACGACGGCATCATCATGGGCTACAACGGCGGCACCGGCTTTGCGGCGTACGGTGACGGCGACAAGCGCACCATCCGGATGTTCGACTTCAACGAGAACGATGTGAAAGCTTTTGCGACCCGTTCGCTGTATTACCGTGACGTCACGGGCAAGAAGATTGCTGTTGTGCCCATCGACATCATGTCCACGGCCATTTTCGGCGACATTCTTCGCTTCTTTGCGCGCATCATTTTCCTGACACCGTGGAAGGGCGCTTACTAAGCAAACGCAATCGAGCAACTTTTTGGTTCTTTTCTTTCTCATGAAAGAAAAGAACAGAGAACCGAATCAAAAAGGGCGGCGATCAGCCGTCCTTTTTTTTCAGGGAAAAAATCTTTGAACCGGTTCAGCGGCGCAGCGATTTTGCGCCGTGAATCTGTCTTGTCATTTTTTCGCCCGTATGCTATAATAAGCGAAATGAAACGCAAAGGCGGGTTGGGCAATGAAAAAAATCGTCGTCGGCATCCTCGCGCATGTGGATGCAGGCAAAACAACGCTGACCGAAGCGCTCTTGTATCTCGCGGGCAGCCTGAGCAAACGCGGCCGTGTGGACCACGGCACATCGTTTCTCGATACGTTTGCACTTGAGCGCGCACGCGGCATCACGATCTTTTCCAAGCAGGCGCTGCTGCCATGCGGCGACGTGGAGTTCACCCTACTTGACACGCCGGGTCATGTTGACTTTTCTGCCGAAACCGAACGCACTTTGCAGGTACTGGATTACGCAGTGCTTGTCATCAGCGGCTCTGACGGCGTACAAAGCCACACCCGTACCCTTTGGCAGCTTTTGGAAAAATACCATGTGCCGTGTTTTCTGTTCGTCAACAAAATGGATCTTGACGGCGCGGACAAAGCATTCGTACTGCGTCAGCTGCGCGGCAAGCTCAGCGAATCGTGCGTTGATTTTTCCGACCTGCAGTCGCCTGCTTTTTTTGAAGCCCTCGCGGAATGTGACGAAACGCTGCTCGGCGAATTCTACGATACCGACCGCGTGCAGACGCCCTCCGTTGCCGCGGCGATTCGTGCGCGGCATGTGTTCCCGTGTCTGTTCGGCTCCGCGCTGAAACTCACCGGCGTGGATGCGTTTTTGCAATGCCTGCACGATTACACCGTGATGCCCGCCTACCCGGCGGCGTTTGCGGCGCAGGTCTATAAAATCTCGGAAGACCCGCAGGGCGCCCGACTGACCTTTTTGAAAGTAACCGGCGGGACGCTGCACGTGCGCGATGTGCTGGAAAGCCCGAAAAATACGACAGGCGAAAAGGTGCAGCAACTGCGCATTTATTCCGGTGAAAAGTTTCAGACTGTGCAATTGGCCGAAGCGGGGACGGTCTGCGCGGTCACAGGCGTGACGTTCACCCGTCCCGGGGACGGTCTCGGTGCGGCGCAAAGTGCGGGACTGCCGGTACTCGAGCCGGTGCTGACCTACGGCGTGGTGCTGCCGGACGGCACAAACGCACACACCGCACTGCAAAAACTGCGCATCCTCGAAAGTGAGGACCCGGCGCTGCATGTTGTCTGGAACGAGCGCCTTTCGGAAATTCAGCTGCGTCTCATGGGAGAAGTGCAGCTGGAGATTCTGCGTGACGTTTTGCGACAGCGATTTGATTTGCCGGTCACGTTTACCAAAGGCAACATCCTTTACAAAGAGACAATCGAAAACGTCGTGGAGGGCGTGGGGCATTTTGAACCGCTGCGGCATTATGCGGAGGTGCATCTGCTTCTGCGGCCCGGCAAGCGGGACAGCGGTCTGGTATTCCGTTCGGCATGCAAGGAAGATCAACTGGACAAAAACTGGCAGCGGCTGATTCTCACGCATCTTTGTGAAAAAACACATCTCGGCGTACTGACCGGCGCGCCCATCACCGATATGGAAATTACGCTTGCCGCCGGCAGAGCGCACGAAAAGCACACCGAAGGCGGCGATTTCCGGCAGGCGACGTACCGTGCGGTACGGCAGGGTCTGCGCACGGCAAAAAGCATTCTGCTGGAACCGGTTTATGCATTCACGCTGGAGGTTCCGCAGGAGAATGTGGGGCGCGCGCTTTCCGACATTCAGCGTATGAGCGGGACGTTTGACCCGCCGCAAACGGCTGCAGACACGGTGACAATCACCGGCACGGCACCCGTATCGGAGATGAACGACTACATGCGTGAGGTCGTGCAGTACACGCACGGACGGGGCAAGCTCGCCTGTACGCTGAAGGGCTATGAGCCTTGCCACGACGCGCAGCGTGTGATCGAAGAAGCCGCTTACGACTGCGACGCCGACACTGACAATCCCTGTGATTCCGTGTTTTGTGCACACGGCGCCGGCTATGTGGTTAAATGGAACGAGGTATCGCAAAAGATGCATCTGCCCGGCGTTCTTTCTGCGGAAAAGAAAGCGTCGTCCGTCCCGTCACGACTGCAGACACTCGGCCGGCAAAAGGATTCATTTGCGCTCGACAAAGAGCTGATGAAAATTTTTGAGCAGACCTACGGCCCCGTCAAGGCACGTAGGTTTGAAAAAACGCAGGTGGATAATCCGACCGAAACTGCACCGGCAAAGCCGCGCAAAAAAGCGCCGCCGCACATCGACGGCCCGGAATACCTGCTGGTGGACGGTTACAACGTGATCTTTTCCTGGGACCATTTGCATACACTTGCAAACGACGACATAGGCGCGGCGCGCGAGGCGCTCATCAATGTGCTTTGCAATTATCAGGGGTACCGGCAGTGCGAGGTCATTCTGGTTTATGACGCCTATAAAGTTCCCGGCGGCCGCGAAACGGAAGACGTCGGCGGGATTCACATTGTCTATACGAAGCAGGCGGAGACGGCGGACACGTACATCGAAAAGGTCAGCCGGCAGCTCGCAAAAAACCACCGTGTGCGCGTGGTGACGTCAGACGCATTGGAACAGCTCATCATTCTCGGCGGCGGGGCGCTGCGCGTTTCTTCGCGCGAGTTTCAGGAAGAGGTGGCACAGGCAGAAGCGGAGATTCGGGCGCTGCTGCGCGGCGAGCCGATCTGATCCGCACACGGCAAGCATGTTCTTCCACCCGCTTTCCTTTGCCCGCATCCAAAAATAATCATACAACAGATACAATCATAAAACAGCAATAAAACAGCAAGAGGACATACGGATCCAACGACCCGGTGTCCTCTTGCTTTTATTTCGAAAAAGAAATTTTTGCACGCATTTTCACCCTTCAAAAAAATATTTTTGCCGATTTTTTGAAAAAGTCGCAGAAATCATGCAACAAATCGCCGTTTCCGCCCTTATTATGGGAGGACTTTTTTTGAAGTACCAAACAAAGGTGCTTGTGCAGCCGAAAGAAATTCACCCCGCGCGTTCCGGCGTACCGGAACAAAAACTTCAGAAAGGAGCGATCGCTTGGCAATCAGAAAAAAGAAAGCCGACACCGCCGCACCGGAAACGCTTGCCGTTCCGCAGACCGGCGCACGCAGCCACCCGTTTTATACGCTCGCGTCCTATACGCCGGGCACACCTGCGGAGTTTGCGCTGTATCGCAGTCTGCGGGAGGCCGTGCCCATCATTGACGCCGCCATCAGCAAACTGGTGCGGCTGCTGGGTACGTTTCAGGTCAACTGCGAAACCGCCTCGGCACAGACCGCATTGGCGCGCTTTTTGGAAACCGTCAATGTCGGCGGTACCCGGCAGGGCATCCAATCGTTTTTGTCCACGTTCTTTGAGCAGCTGCTGACCTACGGCACTGCCGTCGGAGAAATGGCGCTGACCAACGGCGCACTGACGCATCTGTACAACGCGGATCTTTCCGCAGTCCGCCTTTGCGCCGACGAAAACCCGCTGGATGTGTCCGTCTGCGTGTGGAATGAAAAAGGGCAGCTCACGCCGGTTCCCTATCCGCAGCTGATTCTGAAAAGCGTTCACAACCCGGAGCCCGGCCGCATCTACGGCACGTCGCTTCTGCGCGGTCTGCCGTTCGTCAGTGATGTCCTGTTGAAAATCATCAACACCATCGGACTGAACTGGGAGCGTGTCGGCAACGTGCGTTTCGCCGTGACCTACAATCCGCCGAACGACATTGTTGACAAAGCCTATACCAAAGAGCGTGCTGCCGTTGTCGCCGACGCATGGCGCGACGCCATGTCCGGCAGCGGCGCGGTCAAAGACTTTGTTGCCGTCGGTGACGTTTCCATCAAGGCCATCGGCGCAGACAACCAGATCCTCGACAGCGATGTCCCTGTTCGCCAGATGCTCGAACAGATCGTCGCAAAGCTCGGCATTCCGCCGTTCCTGCTCGGTCTGAGTTGGTCTTCCACCGAACGGATGTCCACCCAGCAGGCAGACATCCTCACCAGTGAGATCGACTTTTACCGACGGGAACTCAACCCGGTCATCCACCGCATCTGCGAAACCTTTTTGCGCCTTGCCGGGTACCCGACAGACGTGCAGATCGAATGGAACGACCTGACGCTGCAAGACATCACCGAGCTGTCCCGCAGCGCGTACTACGATGCGCAGACAAAGCGCATTCTCAACGACATTGACAAAGGAGGTCCCACCGCTTGAACGAGACGATCACACAAGAACTTGAACAGATTCGCCGCTTCAGCCGAAAAGCGCTGACCGCGGACGAGGTCTATCTGTTCACCCTGACGCTTTGCGACAATGAGATCGACCGCGACTTTGAACGCTTCACCGACGAAGCGCTGCAGCAGCTCGCGCCGCTCTTTGAAGGCAAAACCGGCATCTTCGACCACGACCCGGCAAGCAAGAATCAATCCGCGCGGATCTTCCGCACCTGGGTCGAAACCGACCCGGAAAAGAAAACGTCGCTCGGCACGCCATATGTCGCGCTGCGCGCACGCGCTTACATGATCCGCACCGAGGAGAACAAATCGCTGATCGACGAGATCGAAGGCGGCATCAAAAAAGAAGTCAGCATCGGCTGCTCGATGAAAAGCGTGCGCTGCTCCGTTTGCGGCAGCGACCGCCGTACTGCCGGGTGTATGCACCGCCCCGGCGAAGTCTATGACGGCAAGCTGTGCCACGACGTTTTGTCCGACGCCGCAGACGCCTACGAATGGTCGTTTGTCGCCGTTCCGGCACAGCGTGCCGCCGGCGTCACAAAATCTTTCAAAAAGGAGGCGGTCCCCACGGGATCCATCATCCATCTCATCAAATCCGCAGACAGTGACTTGCACCTCTCAAACCAGCAGGTGCAGGCACTGCAGACAAAGCTCGCCGCACTCGAAGACGCCGCCGAAGACGGCAAGGCGTACCGTGCGCAGTTGCTGGGCGACATTGAAAAGTATGTGCAGCTTGCATTGCCGCAGGTGAAGGGAGCCCTCTTTGCAAAAGGCTGCGGCACCATGTCCGTTGCACAGCTCAAAACCATGCGCGACCAGCTCAAAGCGCAGACCGCGGCGGTTTTGCCGCCCGTTGTCCAGCTGCGTGGGCACAACGAAAAATCCACAACCGACAACACCCCGTTTTGTATTTGAAAGGAGACATGATTCATGGCAGCATATGATACCCTCAGACTCGAAAAAGGTCTTTACACCACAGGCAAAAGCTTCACTCAGGCACTCGAAGAGCTCGACCCGTCCGAAAACTACATCGGCACGCCCCTGGAAGGTCTCGACGCCTATCAGCGTCAGCTCAAGCGTTTCGACATCAAGGTCAGCGGCAAAGGCAGCGACCGCGTTGAAAAATTCTTCCAGAGCACCGACGCCGCCGCGTTGTTCCCGGAATACGTCAGCCGCGCAGTTGCAGCCGGTATGGAAGAGAATGACCTTTTGAAAAAGATCATCGCCACCACCACCGAAATCGACGGTATGGACTACCGCGCCGTGACCTCGCTGCCGACCGAGCAGAACACCACCTGGAGTGAGGTCAATGAACGCGGTACGATCCCCGAAACCGTCGTTGCGGCACAGGGCGGTCTCGTCAACCTCAAAAAGCGCGGCAGACTGCTCACTGCATCCTATGAGACCCTGCGCTTCCAGCGTCTGGACCTCTTCACGGTCATTCTGCGTCAGATCGGCGCTTACATTGCCAACGCGCAGCTGCAGGACGCCGTGAACGTGCTGATCAGCGGTGACGGCAACGAAAATGCCGCCGCACAGAGCAGCGTCGCCACCGCCGGCACACTGACCTACAATGACCTCGTCAGCTTCTGGAACAGCTTTGCGCCCTTCCGTCTCAATGCGCTCATCGCTTCGCCGAACATGATGGCAGCGCTGCTGAAGCTGCCCGAGCTGCGCGACGCGGCGGCCGGCCTCAACTTCCACGGTACCGGCGAGCTCATCACACCGTTCGGCGCCGAGCTCATGAAGAGCAGTGCCGTGACCGACGGTCTGCTGGTCGGTCTGGATAAGACCTGCGCCCTTGAGCTTGTACAGGCCGGCGGCGTCCGCACCGAATTTGACAAGCTGATTGACCGGCAGCTGGAGCGTGCGGCCATCACCACGATTTCCGGCTTCGCAAAGATCTATCCGGACGCGGCAAAAACGCTCTCTCTGTAAGAGGTGACGGCATGAAGGCAACTGATGTTTTTGCACTTGTCAAAGCCTGCGCTGCCTTCGCGCTGCCGGATGATGAAACCGTTTTGCTGTTTTGCGATCGTGCACTGACCACCGTCTGCGCGCATTGCAAGGCGCATGTCAGCGAGGACGACCCGCTTGTCGCACCGACGGCGGCCGCCCTCGCGCGGTTCAATCTTTTTGTGCAGACCTTCGGCGGCGACGAACGGTTCAGCAGCTTCAAGGCGGGCGACCTGACCATTACAAAGGACCGGGCGGCAGAGCTTGCGTTTGAGACCCGGCTGCGCGACGAGGCGCTTGCAGCGGCGGCGTCCATTCTGACGGACGGAGGGTTTGTCTTTGAAACGATCTGAGTTTGTTCCCGAAACGCTGTTTCAGAAATACGGGCGCACCATGACGCTCGAAACCGAAAACAGCGTACAGACCTTCCGGGCGTTTTTGCAGCCGCTGCGCTTCAAGAACAAAATGTACCTTTCCGACAACCTTACGGAAATCGGCTATGACACGCTGCGCAAGTTTGTGCTGATCTGTCCGACAACGGTGGACATCACCGGTGTGGACGGCATTCATACCCTGCTCAAATTCAATGACGACTCCTTTTGCGTCGACCACTGCGAGCAGGTCTATTTTCAGGATACGCCGCTGTACTACTGGGCGGTCGTCCATCAAAACAACAACTGGAGGAAAACGGCATGACCACATCCACCCTCATCCGCGGCATCGTCAGCTACATCAACAGCAGCGTCATCACCGATTCTTCGGAATGCGAGGCGATTTTGTCCTTCGACGACCGCACCGTTCCCGCACCGCTGAACAAGTATTACTTCGCGTTCCTTATCGGCAAGGACAAGGTCGACGTTGAAAACGCGCTGACCGAAGACTGCTGTCAGCGTTCGGTGGTCACGGTCTCCATGAACTGCTATGCACCGCCGGGCGAAAGCGCCATTGCGGTCTGCTCCTATGCGGAAAACGTTCTTGAGCAGGTCAACGCGCAGTACGCCGGCATGATGTGCGGCTATTCCATCGGCACCGCCGTCATCGACAGCTACCTCAAGGCGCTGAAGATTCCCTGCGAAATGCGCTTTCAGTATGAACAGTGCCCGGCATTCAACATCAGCAGCTCCGTGCTGCGGCCGTTTGCGGACTTCCTTTGCAAAACGCACGTCAACGACGCGAGCGTACATCTGTCCGCTGCGGAACGCAACCGTCTGACAACGCCGCTCGTCTGCGGGACCTATCTCGGCGGCGGGCCGTACAACCCGGTCACCGTCAATCTGGGCTTCACACCGTCCTTCGTGGCAGTCTTTCCGCAAAACGCGCCGGCGGTCACGTATGACAGCATCTACAACACCGTCAAAAGCAGCTTCGACTGCACCTTCCCAGGCAGCGGCAACACACTGCTGCAAACAGGCGCCGCCGGCTTCACCGTACAGCAGGCGGAAACCACGCCGCAAAACAGCGCCTGCCGCACGCTGAACGAAGAGAACGTGACCTATGTGTACCTCGCGGTGAAATGACCCGACGTCCTCATCCGGCGCCAAAGGCCATCTGCCCACTTCGGCAGATGGCCTTTTTTGCGGTGTACAGACCTGCGTTTTTGCTTCAGACCTTCGCCGCGTGTACCCGGCATCCGCTTTTATGCGTTCATTTTTGTATATATTCATGAGAAATGAATAAAAATAGAAAAATATTAAAAAATATTCAGAAATCCCTTGACAAATATTCAGTTTCAGCGTATAATAGCGCCCGTAGTTTGAATTTTGCGTTTCACGAAACGCAGCGGAGGTTATCAGAATGAAGAAAGAAAACATCAAGAAAGTCGTCCTCGCTTATTCCGGCGGTCTGGATACATCCATCATCATCCCTTGGCTGAAAGAGAATTACAACAACTGTGAAGTCATCGCCGTCTCCGGCAACGTCGGTCAGGCGGACGAGCTGGAAGGTCTGGAAGAAAAGGCGCTCAAAACCGGCGCATCGAAGCTGTATGTGCTTGACCTGACGGACGAATATGTGGATGAATACATCATCCCGACGCTGAAAGCGGGCGCGGTCTATGAAGACTATCTGCTCGGCACCAGCACCGCACGTCCGTGCATCGCCAAAGGGCTGGTTGACATCGCCATCAAAGAAGGCGCCGACGCCATCTGCCACGGCTGCACCGGCAAAGGCAACGACCAGGTTCGGTTTGAGCTGGCCATCAAGCATTTTGCACCGACGATGCCGATCATTGCCCCGTGGCGGGAATGGGATCTCAAATCACGGGAAGAGGAAATCGAATATGCCGAAGCGCACAACGTACCGCTGAAGATCAACCGGGAGACCAACTATTCCAAGGACAAAAACCTGTGGCACCTGTCGCATGAAGGCTTGGATCTGGAAGATCCGGGCAACGAGCCGACGTATGAAAAAGAAGGCTTCCTTGAGATGAGCGTGTCGCCGCTGCAGGCGCCGGACACACCGACATACATCGAAATCGACTTTGAGCAAGGCGCCCCGGTCGCCCTCAACGGCGAAGCCATGAGCGCGAAGGACATCATCCTTGCCCTCAATGAAATCGGCGGCAAAAACGGCATCGGTCTGCAGGACATCGTGGAAAACCGGCTGGTCGGCATGAAGAGCCGCGGCCTTTACGAGACACCGGGCGGCACGATTCTTTACAAGGCGCACAATGTTCTGGAAACGATCTGCCTGGACAAGATGACGATGCACGAAAAGCAGCGGATCGCCATCACGTTTGCAGAGCTGGTTTACAACGGTCAGTGGTTCACGCCGCTGCGCGAGGCGCTTTCCGCCTTTGTTGACAAGACGCAGGAAACCGTCACCGGCAAGGTCAAGCTGAAGCTTTACAAGGGCAACATAATCAACGCCGGCGTCTGGAGTCCGTACTCCCTTTACAGCGAAGATCTGGCATCCTTCGGCGAAAGCGATTATGACCAGACGGATTCCGCGGGCTTCATCAATCTGTACGGTCTGCCGATCAAGGTACAGGCGATGATGACGCAGAAGAAGCAGGCACAGGACTAATCAAAAAAGCAACAAGGTACAGCGTGGGCTGTACCTTGTTTTTTTCTGCGTTGGTGAGATGCTGTACAGGTTTTCTTTTGCTGCGGAAATCTGACCGCAAAGGTACTTTGGGCTTCGGTCGGATTTTCGCACGCTTTTCTTTTTCCGAAAAGAAAAGTAAGAGAAAAACTGAAGCCGTTTGATTTCTTATTTTATTTATTATATTTCTGTCCTTTTTCTTTTTAAAGAAAAAGGACCAAAAAGAAATTGTGTCGGGATGCGTTGTGCGTAACTGCGCGCCCCTTTTTCCAATATTTTTGCATTTACGCGGTGAACAGACTGTGCTATAATACACCCGAGGCCTCAAGAAATCCAAACCCCTTCCCGGGAAAGGCGGGAAGCATTTCAAAGGAGGTATCGTATGAAAAGACAGTTTTGTTTTTTCATCGCCCTGATTTTCATTCTTTCATCCGCATTCTGCGTTTCCGCTGCAACAAATCTCCCCGCAGCCGGAAAAGTCACAACCGAAACTGCGCACCTGAACGTGCGTGCCGCAGCGTCTGCCGACAGCGCCATCCGCGCAAAGCTTGACCCCGGCCAGTGGGTCACCATCCTCAGCGAACACGGCAGCTGGTACCTCGTGCAGTACGCGGCAAAGGAAACCGGTTATGTCAGCGCAGCTTATCTGAAGCCGAAAGCCGGCAGCCGCTTTGCCTATGTCAATACCGGCAGCAGCAACCTGAACGTGCGCCGTAACGGGAGCACCGACGCACAAATCAAAGCCAGCCTGCCGCATGGCACCAGGGTGACCATCATCGAAGAAGGCAACGGCTGGGCAACCATTTTGTTCGACGGTACGCGCAAAGGCTATGTCGCATCGCGGTACCTGTCTGCATCCGCAGCCGAAACCAAACAGCCTGCGCTTGCCGTCCCGTATTATCAGCAGACCGACAGCCGCTGGAAAAATATCCGCATCGGCAGCAGCGGCGGTACCATCGGCACCATCGGCTGCACCACAACGTGCCTTGCCATGGCGGAAAGCTACCGCACCGGCACAACCGTCACGCCTGACATCATGGCGCGTCGCCTCTCTTACAGCAGCGGCGGCAGCCTGTACTGGCCGTCAAATTACACCGCCGCCCTCGCCGGCAGCGATTATCTCACGCAGATCCGCACCCTCCTTGACAGCGGAAAGCCCGTTGTCTTCGGCGCGAAAAAAGCCAACGGCACCCAGCACTGGGTCGTCGTGACCGGGTACACCGGCACCGCGAAATCCGCCTTCTCCATTCATGATCCGGCCACCCGCAATCGTACCACCCTCGCCGATTTTCTCGCGGTCTATCCGAACGTCTATAAGATCGCGCATTACAAATGATGACCCGTCATGGTCTTCCTCCCGGACGCGTCGCACCGCTCTTTCCGGAGCGCTGCGGCGCGTTCCGCCGTTCCCATCGCCGCAGCCTTCCGGGCAAAAGAAACGCGGCCGCAGACCCAGCTGCGACCGCATCGTATTTTTGTAAGGATCAGTCTTCGACCGCGCCGGTTGCGCGCACATAAATATCTTCGACTTCCTTGGAGGGCGCCTTATCGATCAGCGATACCACGACACAGCAGATCAAACCGCAGATAAAGCCCGGCACGATCTCGTATACGCCTGTTTTCGCCGAAAGCAGAGTCAGCCACAATACATCTACAACTGCACCGCCGACAACACCGGCAATCGCACCTTTGTACGTCGTACGTTTCCAGAACAGGGACAGGATGATGACCGGACCGAAGGCTGCGCCAAAGCCGCCCCAGGCATTTTCAACCATATTCATGATGGCTGCTGCACCCTTGCCGCGGCTGTTTGCGATAAAGAACGCCACCACCGCAACGAGCATAACCACCACGCGGCCGATCCAGAGCACTTCTTTGTTAGATGCGTTCTTGCGGAAGATCGGCTTATAGATATCGCTTGTGAAGGAGGAAGACGCCACCAGCAACTGCGAGTCCGCCGTGCTCATCGCTGCGGCGACGATTGCGGAAAGCAGCAAGCCGGCAATGAACGGCGGGAACAGATCCGACGCGAAGTAAATGAAGACACGCTCCTGCAGACCGGCTTCCACAAGCTCCTGCCCGTAGTAGATCCGGCCGAGGATCGCGATTGCGATCGCGGCAGCAAAAGACAGCAGCACCCAGATGATCGCCACCGTTGCGCTCTTTTTGACCATCGAGGCTTTTTTGATGGACATGAAGCGCACCAGAATGTGCGGCATACCAAAGTAGCCGAGACCCCAGCCGAGACCGGAGATGATGTCCTGCCAGGAGGCATGGAACGGATTCGGGTCAAAGACATTCACCGTACCGTCGGAAAGGGAGAACGTCAGCTTTGTCATGTCGGGATCCTTGAACAGCAGTACGATGATGGGGATCGCAAGCAGTGCAATGAGCATCATCATACCCTGGAAAAAGTCGGTCCAGCAAACCGCCTTGAAGCCGCCGAGGAAGGTGTATACAATAATGATCAGCGCAAAAATCGCAAGCGCCAGCGTTTCTTTACCCTCCAGCTGCGGCACAACCTTCAGCAGCACGGTTTTGCCGGCGACAAAGGACGACGCAACATAGATGGTAAAGAACACAAGAAAGACCACCGCGCAAACGATCTGCAGCGCAGGATTCTTTGCCGCGAAACGGTTCTTGAGGTACTGGGGCAGCGTAATGGCGTCATTGGCGGCCGAGGAAAACCGGCGCAGACGCTTTGCCACGAAGATCCAGTTGGCGATCGTGCCGAGGGAAAGGCCGATGCCGATCCAGACCTTGCCCATACCGAGCGCAAGAATCGAGCCGGGGAAGCCCATCAGCAGCCAGCCGCTCATATCGGAGGCCTGCGCGCTCATCGCGGTGACCCACGGACCCATGGCGCGGCCGCCGAGGAAATAGTCTTTTTCACCGCCGCTCTTGGTGCGGAAGAAGAAGAACAGACCGATGCCGAGCACCAGCGCAAAATAGAGAATGAATGCAAGGATTTCTGCTGTCATAACAAAGATTCCTTTCTTTTTTTGAATACCGTAATAGTTTACCACAGACAAAAACAAAACGCAATACAGAACGCAGTATAGACGAATCTCTATACTGCGTTTCGTTTATATTTGAAGTTTCCCTTTGTTTATTGATATTTTTCACTAGACTGAATTACAGAATCCAAAATAGAAAAATAAAAAACTTTCCGTGGCGTATCAAAGATACCGCTCTGCCCATGCCAGCATCGTTTCTTCGATGCGTTCCACCGTGCCGGGTTCATGCCCGAGAAAATGATTTGCGCCTTCAAAAATCAGCAGCTCCGTCGGGACACCGACGCTCTGCAGCTTTTCATACAGCCGCGGTGAATTGTTATACGGAACCCAGCTGTCGGCCGTGCCGTGCGCCAGCAACGTCGGCGGCACCTGCGCCGTCACCCGGTCGTACGGCGTAACCGCAGCCATGGCATCGGCATATTTCCCGCCGATTTTTTCCGTGACGCGTGAAATCTCCGTGCCGGTGAGCGCCGTGCAAAGCAGATACCGTGACCGCTCCATAACCGTCTTGCCCTGATCAGGCGTCAGAAAATCCGACGGTGACGAGCAGGCTGTCACAAACGCAATCGGAATCGGCGAATCCTGGTAATGCGTATAGCTGTACAGCAAAGCGAGGTGCGCGCCGGAGGAATGACCGACAACCACCATTTTGTGCGGCCGTTTGCCGTTGCGCTCCAGCAGGGTTTTCAGCGTTTTACACGCCTGAAACAGTTCCTCATTCATGTCAAGTGCCGTTGCGCCGTCTGAAAACTTACTGTAGTCCACCGTCACGCCGACGTAACCCTTTGCGGCAGCTTCCATCGCGTGGTCGAAAAACATCGTCTGATCGCCGAACATCCACGCGCCGCCGTGAATCAGGAATACAACATCCACAGCATCGCCCATATCGTCCGGGTAGTAGATGTCCATCACATTGCTCTTTTCCGCACCGTAGGAGACGCGCACACCGCCTTCCGCAGGCTGTCTTGCCACTTTGCGCGCCGTCAGCGGTGACAGCAGCATCGACAAAGCCAGCAGCAGAGAAATGAATCCTTTGATCATTGCAAAAGCCTCTTTTCATTTCAAATTTTACAAAATCTATTATAGCGGAATGCTGCCTGTTTGTCAATCCTGATTCCAACCGCCGGTCAATGCACCCGCAGTGCCGACAAAAACATCGGCATCACCGTCGCGGCGTAATCCTGCAGGGAATAATCGCCGCCGCACAGGCACCAGTCATACAGCAGCGCGCGTTCCGCCATGGCGTACAGGCGTACAACGTCGTTGACGCTTTTTTCGCGCGTGATCTCGCCCTTCTCCTGCCCCTGCGCCACCAGTTTGCGCAGCAGCTTGTAGTAAACGCGGTTGCGGTCGAGCAGATGCTTTTCTCCCTTGGTTGTAAGCTGTGTGGAATACAGCCGGGTCAGCAGATCAATGTCAATGCGGTTTTCGATCATCTCAAACAGCGCGCGGTTCAAAAAGCAAAGCTGATCGATGCTGTGCATTGCCGGGTCCAGATCGTCCTCCAACGCTTCATAGACTTCATCAAACAAATACGCCAGCGAGCCGAGCAAGGCATCCTTCCCTTCGAAATAATGATAGAAGGAGCCTTTGGACGTCCCGGATTCCAGGATGATCTCATCGACGGTTGTGTTGTCATAGCCCTGCTCATAGAACAGCTTCCACGCCGCGGAAACAATTTTGCTCTTAGTGGACTTCGCCGCTTTTTTCGCCATTGCGATCTCTCCGTTTCTTTCACCATCCGTCCTGCCGGATGTGCTTTCTATTATATTATAGCACGCCGCAGTGCGCATTTGCAAGCATACGTGATTGAAAAATCGGTCGCTGCGCGCACGCAGCAATCCGCACCTCCGGCGCATATATAATAGTATAGTAATCCGGGCAAAAGGCAGGCAGTTTTTGTCCGCCTTGCCGCGCAGAACAAACCTGAAAAACACACCTATATATAATAGTATACGAATCCGGAGCATTTTTTGAAAATCTTCTGCAAATAAAAAAATTTTTTTCGTTCTAATTTCGAAAGAAATCGGCGGTTTTTCGCAAAAAATCACAAAAAATGCGTCCCAAAAAGCCGGCACAAAATGCGACCGTAAAACTGTCCAAAAACGGCCGGTTTTTTTGTTGAAAATCACAAGCAATTTTCCGTCCGGTTCGTCCTTTTTTCGGCTGTGCCGGTAAAGATTGCACGCTGCGTTTTTTCACCGGGATCCGTCAAAAACGACGAAAAACGTCATCTTTCCGATTTTTGTCGTTTTTGTTCAAAACTGTCTCATTTGATACAGTTCTTACGATTTTTTGAAGAATTTATGACGAATTTTTGTCTTTGGAAAACCGGCTGCCATTCCGCGGTGCAACAGTGTAGGCAGCAAATTTTTCCCGCAGTTTTGATTGAACAATCGCGGCGCGGCCAAGACTGAAAAAGCGGGCGATTTTTGCCCAAAATCCGAGCGGCATTTTCCGCGTAAAAATTTATGAAAAAGGAGGGAAAACAAACGCCTGCGCACCAAAATCCGGCGAATACGCCCATGCAAATTGCAGGGGTTGACAATTTTTAAAAAAGTTGCTATAATAGGCGGCGTCCGCTTGGAGCATTTGTTCCCGCAGGCACATCAAGACGTGAAAACATCCGCCATTTTATCGAATCTGCGTCACCCGCCCGGCGGGTCGGACGCAACAGCAAATTCAAAAAGTGAGGTGATTCAGATGAAGAAAACAGTTACGCGATGTCTTCTTGTATTCTTCTCTCTGATAATTCTGCTTACTGCTGCAACTGTGAATGTTTCCGCCGCAAACAGTACTTCCAGAAAATCGCAGGTCTTTTCTTATCTGACCGGCCTGCTCGGACTCAACAACGCCGCGGCCTGCGGCATCATGGCCAACATTGAACAGGAGTCCGGCTTCGATCCCACCCTTGTGATCCGTGACCGGAACGGTTTGCTCTCCGGCGGTCTTTGCCAATGGAACGGCGGCCGCTTCAGCAACCTGATTCAATATTGTAAATCCAACGATCTGAGTTATCTGTCCATCCCCGGCCAGCTGTCGTATCTGAAGTATGAACTGCAAAAGCAAGGATTCACACACATCTACAAGTATTTGAAGAACGTATCCAATTCCGCAGAAGGCGCGTATAACGCCGCATATTATTGGTGCTACTACTTTGAAATCCCGTCCAACCGGGCAGCCCGCGCAACCAGCAGGGCCAACGCTTCGGTCAGCAAGTATTGGCCGTCCTACAAGAACAGCACCGTTTCGATCGGCAGCGCCAAGGCCAAGAGCAGCCAGAACCAGAAGACGCTCGGCTTTGACGACACATTTACCTTGCAGTGGAACAAACTCGACAATGTCACGAATTATCTTGTCCGCATTGCAAAGAAGACCGCCGGCGGCTATGACTGGACGCACGCGGATACCCGCACTGTATTGGCACAGCAGACCAGTCTGTCACTTCCCCTGAAAGCATTCAAGGCCGGCGCTTACGCCGTGCGCGTTGCCGGGCAGAACAAAACGCTCAACAAAACCGGAAAGAGCGCAAATACGCTGTCCTTTACGCTGAAATGCCCAAAGCACGTCTATGCACTGGCCACGGCTGCGGAACCGACATTCCACACAGCCGGCAGCTATGTCTATGTCTGCTCGCTTTGCGGCGCGAAAAAGACCGTCAGCCAGCCACGGCTTTCCGCGGAAACCTTTGCGACGCAGCAGGTCAAAAGCCTTGCCGCCGACAGCACCGATACCACGGTCACCCTGACCTGGCAGCGGCTGCCCGGCGCTGCGGGGTACCGCATCTATCGCCTTGTCAACAACAACTGGACGCTGCTGAAGACCTTGCGCGGCGCTGACGCAACAACAGCGGCTCTGCAGAAGCTGACGCCCGCAACGCGCTGTCAGTTCCTGGTGCGTGCCTTTGCTGCCGACAGCGCAAAGACCTACCGCTCCGCAGGCGCAGAAAAAACGGTCTACACCCGTCCCACGGCGACGAAACTGACCATTGCGAAAAACCAGAACGGCATCATTCGCCTGTCCTGGTCCGCCGTCCGCGGTGCGGACGGATACACACTGCTGCAGCAAAAGGCCGACGGTCAATGGATGGTCGTTGCCGACTGCGCAGCAAGCAAGACCGCTTATGCCGTTCAAAGTGAAAAGGCCGGCACGGCTTACGCATTCACGGTGCGGCCCTATCTGCTCACCGGCGCGCAAAAAAAGATCCACGCAGCGGATTCCAATACCGTCACCTGCGTTGCGAAGTAACCGGGGGCCAAGCGCATTCATAAAAAAACAAAACAATCACGGACAGAGGCTTCGTGATCGTTTTTTATTGGGTTTGTACGCGGTTTGCGGTGTACCGCGAAAAGAAACCGCCTGCATTGTCAAAGAGACGGATGCAGGCGGTTTTTCATCGAATGGGCTCATTCTTCCCCTTTGAAGAGCGGGATCATCGCATAATACAGCGGAATCAGCAGGAAAAGCAGCCAGCCCGGATGCCACAGGTGCAGGAAGAAGCCGAGGCAGAGATAGGCAAGCACGATGATTGCCGGGAAGGGAAACCGCCGCAGCGCCTCTTTTGTGCTGGTGTCTTTTCGCGTCAAGAAGAGCACAAAGCTGTAATACGCGGGGATGAGCAGGAAAAGCAGCCAGGTCGGATGCCAGACATGGGTCAGGACGCCGACGAAGACATAGATGATCACAATGATTAAGGGGAAGGGAAACTTTTTCAGAAAATCTGCCATGAGAAAAACCTCCGCTTTGCGTAATAGAATGATGGATATGCGAATCAAAGGAGTTGCGGCGGGGGCTGTCCCCCCATTCTTTTCTCCTCGCGCCTTTTAAAACGCCAGCTTTTCCTCAATGTACGCCGCGAGATCGGCAATCGCAATGCGCTCCTGCGCCATTGTGTCGCGGTCACGCACCGTCACACAGCCGTCAGTCTCACTGTCAAAGTCGTACGTGATGCAGAACGGCGTACCGATTTCATCCTGCCGGCGATACCGCTTGCCGATGGAACCGGCGTCGTCGTAATCCACGTTGAACTTCTTCTGCAGCGTATGATAAACTGCAGTCGCCTGCTCGTTCAGCTTCTTCGACAGCGGGAGAATTGCCGCCTTGAACGGTGCAAGCGCGGGATGCAGGCGCAAAACCACGCGGGTGTCGTTCTTCGCCTCGTCAACAACCTCTTCGTCATACGCTTCCACAAGGAAGGCCAGCGCAACGCGATCGGCGCCAAGCGACGGCTCAATGACGTAGGGCAGGTATTTTTCGTTGGTGACGGGGTCGAAGTATTCGAGGCTCTTGCCGCTCGTGTTCTGATGCGCGGTGAGGTCAAAGTCGGTGCGGCTTGCGACGCCCCAAAGCTCGCCCCAGCCGAACGGGAAGAGGTACTCAAAGTCGGTCGTCGCGTTGGAATAGTGCGAGAGTTCTTTTTGCTCATGGTCACGCAGCTTGAGGTTTTCTTCCTTCATGCCGAGGTTCAGCAAGAACTGCTTGCAATAGTCTTTCCAGTACGCAAACCAGTCGAGCTCGGTGCCGGGCTTGCAGAAGAATTCCAGCTCCATCTGTTCGAACTCCCGGATGCGGAAGATGAAGTTGCCCGGGGTGATCTCGTTGCGGAAGGATTTACCGATCTGGCAGACGCCGAACGGCACCTTGCGGCGGGTCGTCCGCTGGATGTTGAGGAAGTTGACGAAGATGCCCTGTGCGGTTTCGGGGCGCAGGTACAGCTCGCTCTTTGCGTCTTCGGTCACGCCCTGGAAGGTTTTGAACATGAGGTTGAACTTCCGGATATCGGTGAAGTTGCAGCTGCCGCATTCCGGGCAGACGATGTTGTTGTCCTTGATGTACTGACTCATCTGTTCAAAGCTCCAGCCGGCCGGATTGACGCCGGTGTCTTCGATGAGTTTATCTGCGCGGTGGCGGGTTTTGCAGTCTTTGCAGTCCATCAGCGGGTCGGAGAAGCCGCCGACATGACCGGAGGCGACCCACACCTGCGGGTTCATGAGGATTGCGGAATCCAGACCGACGTTATAGGGATTCTCCTGGACGAACTTCTGCCACCAGGCGCGTTTGACGTTATTTTTGAATTCCACGCCGAGCGGACCGTAGTCCCAGGAATTGGACAGACCGCCGTAGATTTCGCTGCCGGGATAGACAAAGCCTCTGCCTTTGCAGAGTGCGACGATTTTTTCCATGGTTTTTTCGGTGTTTTTCATAGAAACCTCCTGCGTAAATTGATATATTCACATGGTTTAAAAACGATAGACAGGTTTTCTGATCCTTTTTCTTTTCAAGGAAAAAGCACCAAAAAGAACTTGCGTCCGGGTGCGTTGCGCGCCGCTGAAACGGTACACAAGTTTTCTTTTGCCTGCGGAAATCTGACCGGAACCGGAGCAAGATTTGCACGACAGATTTTTGTTCTGCAAGGCAGAGGACGCAGG
>CACYCR010000136.1 GCA_902772935.1 Oscillospiraceae bacterium | reverse complement strand
ATAGGTGTAAACCGTTTTTTCATAGTTATCGCGGTCTTTTGCCATAACCAGACGTCCCTGTGCATCATAAACGTATCTGTAAATCCCGTCCGCCTTCAGATTGCCGTTGGCGTCATATTGATACTTCCATGTTTCCTTATAGACGTCGGACGTGGATTCAATGGTCTTGATGCCGACTTTCGTAATGTTCATACCGGCATCATAGGACGGCGTCGCAATCGTTTCGCAAACATCGAAATCAATCATGGTGTTGTAATCCGCTTTGGTCAGCAGCCCTTTCTGATTGTAGGTGAAACGATCGGTCCCGGCCGCTTTTTTCCCGTATTTGTGGGCGGACTGCAGCAAGCGGCCTTTGCTGTCATAAACGTAAGATGTTGTGTACGTAGTACCGTCATCTTTTTCCGTCTTCTTTGAAAGCAAGCCTTTGGCGTTGTATGCATAGGTATAATTCTTCTTGCTTATCAGATTGCCGGCGCTGTTATACTTGAAGGTTTTGCCGGTATACAGGCAAGCGCTCTTTTCCACGCCGTCTTCTACGGACACCGCGTCCACGATCTTAACGCCCGTCAGGTGTCCGTCCTGATCATAGGAATAGGCGGTTGTTGTGTACCGCTTTTTGTCGTCCGCACGATACATTTTTTCTTTGACGCAGACAGTATCCGTCACATAATCGGCAGCGTCAAAAGCGAGCTTTGTCTTTTGAAAATCACTGTCCGGCCATGTATACACATCGGCAAACACGGGAAACGCAAAAGACAGCAGCAAAATACAAACCAACGTGAATGACAAATGTTTTTTCATAAAAAACCCTCTCCCAAACATTCAATGACCATTATAAAATTTTTGTAAAGGCAAGGGGCGATCTGTGTTGATCCCGTCAGATCAATACGTCCCCTTGGTGTCGAGTACCGTGCCGGTTTCCGCCTTCAGCGCGCGGCCGGTTTCAATGCGCTTGTTGAGTTCTGCGAAGTACAGATCGTCGTCGATCGGCATCTCGACCATCTTGCCGAGCCACTGCGAAAGCAGCATCGCGTCCATCATTTCCACACCGTTGATGCCGTCAAAGCCGGAGACCTTGAGCGGTTCTTTGCCGCGGATCGCGTTCACGTAGTTCTGCAGAATCTCCTGGTGCATCTGAATGTTGTGGCGGCGCATGAGCACCTTCTTCGTCACCTCCGGCGCACCGAAGCCGCCCTTGTAGGTCTTGTTGAATTCGCGCTCGTCAACCGCATTCTCATAGAAGGTCAGCAGCTGTCCGTTCTCGCAGACGAGCTTGCCCTTTGTGCCGAGGATCTCCAGACGGTTCGTGCCGGGGGCATCGCCGGTGGAGGTGATGAACACGCCGGTCGCGCCGTTCGGGAATTCCATATACGCCGTCACGTCGTCCTCCGTCTCGATGTCGTGCCATTTGCCGAAGTGGCAGTGCGCCTGCATCTTGCAGGGCATCATGCCGACGATCCACGGCAGAAGATCGAGCTGATGGGGCGCCTGGTTGAACAGCACGCCGCCGCCCTCGCCCTTCCAGGAGGCACGCCACGCGCCGGAGTCATAGTAGGACTGCGAACGGTACCAGTCGGTGATGATCCAGTTGACGCGCTTGATCGTACCCAGAGCGCCGTCCGCGATCATCTGCCGCATCCGCTGATAAGCGCGGTTCATGCGCTGGTTGAACATGATGGCAAAAATCTGCGCCGGGTGCTGCTTTGCGACGTCCATCATCTCCTTGACCTGCTTGGTGTAAACGCCGGCAGGCTTGTCGCTGAGGGCATGGAGACCCGCGTTCAGCGCGTCGATGACAATCGGCGGATGGAAGTAGTGCGGCGTGGTGACAATGACCGCGTCAACCGTACCGCTTGCGAGCAGATCGGTGTGGCGCGTGAAGCGCGGACAATCCACCTCGAACTTTTCGCATTGCGCGTTCAGCTTTTCTTCGTTGATGTCGCAGACCGCCGCGAGTTCGCCGCCGCGGATCCGCCCTTCCTTGAGCATCCGCACATAGGCGCTGCCCTGGTTGCCGAAGCCGATGATGCCGATTCTGACTGTTTTCATAAAGAACCACCTCATAACGTTTTTCTGTTGGTTTTTGTTCGGACACCGCTGCCGCAGACGGTCGGCAGGAATTCTGCGCTGTGCTTGCGGCGACGCGCGCCCCTGTCTGCGCAAAGCGCAGACATCGCCCGCGCGCGGGCGGCAGCGCGGCGCAGCCGCGCAAGGGGCGCGCGGCCGCCGTCGGCAGAGCTGTCCGGCATATTACGATAAAAGTCTATCATGTTTTCCCGGAAAATGCAATGGAGGGCACAAAACTTTTTCAAAAATGCCGCGCCCTCTTGCACCGTGCCGCGTTTGGTGCTATACTTGAAAAAAGAATCACGCCCCGCGGCGTACAAAGGAGATCCGACCATGACAAATTTTTTGATTTCCGCGTTCAGCGACGAATCCGGCGAAGCCGCCCTTGAAGGGCAGATTGCCGCCTGTCAGGCAAACAACATCACCCACATGGAGCTGCGCGGCTTCGGCAAAGGCAAATCCATCAACACCACGACCGTTGACGAGGCCAAAGCCATGCGCACCGTGCTGGACAGCAGCGGCATGCGCCTGTCCGCCATCGGCTCTGCCTACGGCAAGATCAACATCAAAGACGATTTCGCACCGCACTTTGCGGCCTTCAAAAACACCGTTGCCGTCGCAAAGATCCTCGGTGCGCCGTATATCCGGATGTTCAGCTTTTACTTTGACGCAGCGGATGACTACGCCGCGTACCGCGACGAAGTGCTGCGCCGTGTGCAGTGCATGGCGGATTACGCCTTTGCCGAAGGCGTCCTTTGCTGCCACGAAAACGAAAAGGGCATCTACGGCGACACAGCCGACCGCTGTCTGGATCTGCTGACGCACTGCGACCATCTCGGATGCGTGTTTGACCCGGCGAACTTTGTGCAGTGCGGCGAAGATACCCTACGCGCGTTTGACCTGCTGAAAGACCGCATCACCTATATGCATATCAAAGACGCCCTTTACGCCGACAGCAGCGTTGTCCCCGCCGGTAAGGGCGACGGCAACGTCAAGGCAATTCTGACCGCGCTGTCCACACGCGGCGGCGATCTGCTGCTGACGCTGGAGCCGCACCTGCAGGTCTTTGCCGGGCTTGAGAACCTGGAAAGCGGCAACGAGACCAAACGCGCCATGCCGGCGCACGCCTATCCGAGCCACGCCGCATCCTTCAAGGCGGCGGCCGATGCGCTGCACACGATGCTCGATTCCATCAGAGAGGGAGTGTGAGCGCCATGCAAAGTCCCCTTCGCGCCGCGGTCATCGGCTGCGGCAACATTGCACGATGCCATTTTGATGCGCTGCAGGCGCTGGAAAACGTCAGCGTCACCGCGGCCTGCGACATTGTGCCGGCACGCGCCGCGCAAGCCGCCGAGCACAACCGCTGTGCGCCCTTCACCGACTGGCGCACCATGCTCGACACGGTGCAGCCCGACGTCATTCACATCTGCACGCCGCATGATCTGCACGTGGAAATGGCCGTGGAAGCCCTGCGGCGCGGCATCCACGTCCTTTGCGAAAAGCCCTGCGCCATCACAGAAGCATCCCTGCAAGTGCTGCGAACAGCCGCAAAGCAGAGCAGCGCGCAGTTCGGCACCTGTTTTCAGAACCGCTACAACCCCGGCGTTCTCCGGGCAAAGCAACTGCTGCAGGAACAGACCTACGGCGTCCTGCAGGCCGTCAAGGGCGACGTGAGCTGGTGCCGCGGCGCCGCTTATTACAGCGATGGCTGGCACGGCACCAAAGACCGCGAGGGCGGCGGCGTTCTGATCAATCAGGCGATCCACACGCTTGATTTGCTGCGGGTTCTTGCCGGCGATCGCACCGACACCGTTTCCGCCCACGTGTTCAACGACCACCTCAAAGGCGTGATCGACGTGGAGGACACCGCCGACGTGCGCATGACGTTCAAAAACGGCGTTGCCGGCTATCTCCATGCGACGACCGCCTTCGCCTGCGACGCAAAGGTACAGATCGACCTGTTCTGCGAAAAGGCGCTGCTGCGGCTGGAGGGCGCAGACCTGTTTTTGCTTTTGCCCGACGGCAGCGTGCAGCGACTGACGAAGACCACCGCGCAAAGCACCGTCGCCAAAAACTACTGGGGCAACGGACACCCCGCGCTCATCGCCGACTTTTACCGCTGCATTCGCACCGGTGAACCGTTTGCCATCGACGCGGGCTCCGGCGGCGAAGCTGTGGAGGTCTTCCTCGCAGCGTACCGCTCCGCCGAAACAGACGCCCCCATCCGCCTTTGACAAAAGCACAAACGCACCGCTTCAAACGGTGCGTTTGTTTTATAAATTGTTTTCGATGGGGACAGGGCGCCCCCGCCGATGGTCACACGCGTTCCATAAAGGCCGTCGTCACAGCGGCGACCTCGGCCGCGTGCGTTTCAATGCACATATGTCCGCCGCCCTTGACGACGTAGTCCTCGCTGCCCTGCGGCAGCGCCGCACGCAGATTCTTGCGCGCACCGTCGGTGATCACGAAATCGCGGTCACCGTTGACAAACAGGATCGGCGGCATCTGCCGCACAGCCGCGTAATCCGTCGGCGGCAGCATATTGAAGTTACGCAGCGCGCCTTCGCCCGTTCCCTTGATGTAATAGGGGTCGGTGATCTTATCCACGTCGTAATGCAGCGCATAGGAAATGCTGTTGCAGGCGACGATATACAGCAGGCGGATGAGCATCTTTGATTTTCCGGCAGTTTCGAGAATCGCCCCCATGCTGCGCAGAAGAAGGTCGTTTTCCATGACGGCTTTGGCTGCACCTGCAGCGCCGTCATTACCGGCGGTTCCGTAAAGCAGCAGGTTCTTCACCGCAGCGGGATACTTTGTCCCCAGGGCGAGCGCGACATAGCCGCCCATGGAGTGCCCAGCAACAGTCCACGGATCCGTACTGATGGATTCCATCACTGCGTACATGAGGTCTTCCCGCGGCAGCTTTTCGGTGTCGGCGGTCTCGCGGGTAGAATAGCCGAAGTTCGGCAGATCCGCCAGCACGCAGGTATAGCCCGCCGCGACAAGCTCTTCTGCCAGCTCGACGAAGCAATAGCTTGACAGCGCGAAGCCGTGGATCATGAAGATCTGCCCCTTGCTCGGCGACGCCGGGAAGGTGCGGTAATGGATTGTGTAGTCGCCGACCGTGCAGAATTCGCTGTTGTCAAACGGGTGCGCCGGGTCAAGGCGCTGCCGTTCAAAGAGCGCGAACGCCGGCGTTGCCAGCGAGAGCAGCAGCACCAACGTCAGCAGGGATGCGAAGAATCGTTTCTTGTTCATACGTTCTCCTCCTTTTTTTTTTTTTTTTTGAAAAATGCGAGCATCCGGTCGATGGTGAGCATTCCCGCCTTCTCTTCGGGGTGCAGCACGCTGAATACGTGCGGCAGATCAACGCCTTCAAACGTCGGGAACTCCATCAGCTCGTTCGGCACGCCGAAACGGCTGAGATCGGCGGCTGCGCGGCGCGTCTGCTTGAGCGCCATGAAGTCGCCGCTGCTTGACACAAGGAAGGTCGGCGGCAGCTTTGTTTCCCGAAGAATCGCATCCAGATTCATATACGCCGCCGTCGGTTTTGCCGCGCGGTCCTCGCCCCACATACTGCGCGTATAGGCGCCGACAAGGCCCGGCGCGTCCATATAGGCGACGGGCGCGGTCAGAGCCAGCGCCGTCAGCGAAAGCTGCGGCTTGACTGTATCAAATATGCCGCGCAGCAAATCGCTTTGCAGCAGCGCCGCCGCGTATGCCGCGAGCATACCGCCGGCGGAGTCGCCCGTGAGCAGAATCTCGTCCGTCCGGCAGGGATAGTCGCCGAGGTGGTCGCCGATCCACTGCAGCGCGCACATCACGTCCTGCACCTGCTCGTTGACCGTCACCTCCGGCACCAGGCGGTAGCTGATGTTGAACACCACATAGCCGCGTGCCGCAAGGTACAGGCAATACGGTTTGTTCAGCTCCTTGTCGCCGTACATCCAGCCGCCGCCATGCACGTCAATGATGACCGGCAGCGGCGACGATGCGTCCTGCGGCCAATAGACGTCGAGCTGATGATAGGCGTGGTCATCCGCGCAGTAGGCCTTGTTGCAGTCCTTCTTCAGCCCCGTCGGCATTTTGAGCGTTTCGATGCGTGCGTCATCACTCTTTTTCGTGACCGCCCACATCAGCTTTGCGAGTTCAATGATTGCTGCCATAAACATCCTCCTCGTTCGTTTTTGTTCATTATAGCACCTTTGCCGCAAAAAGGCAACCGTCCAAAGAGACACTTTCTGCAAAGAACCGTATTAAAAAGAGCAAGGGCCGGCCTTGCTCTTTTTATGCTTGTTCTCAAAAGCGTCTGCTTTGCAAGTATCTGAAAGCGATGCGCTTACGCAAAGTACTTCGCGCAGAAATTGAGCATCGCCTCGTCATATTCCGCAATCTGCATGATGTCGAGCTTCATGCCGCTGTCGGAGTTCGGGAAATCGACATACGTGTACGGAACGTTCTTTTCCTTAAGTGCGCTTTCCAGTGCGCCCTGGTTGCCGTAGGGAACCTGACGGTCCTTGCCGCCGTGTGCAAAGAGGGTCGGGACGGGCTTGCCGCTCTTGACGGCTGCCGCCGGGGAGATCAGGGAGACGGCGTCTCTGACGTTCTTCGCGTTGTTCGTGACGTCTTCCGTCTTCACCGTAACGGTGGACAGTTTGCTGATCAGCTTTGCGAGCGCCGCATCGGAATAGGTGCCCTTCCAGATGGACGGTGAGAAGTCTGTCGGCGACGCTTTTGCGGCGACAAAGTCGATGTCGATCGCGGCGTAATCCGTATTGGTATAGGCGTACATCATGGCAAGATAGCCGCCGGCGCCGTTGCCGGCAAGCGCGAGATGCTTGATGTTCAGCCCCTTCTCCGCAGAAAGCTCCGTCAGCTTCTGAATGGCGAGGGTAATCTCATCGAGCTGCGAGAACATCGAAACACCATCCTGATCGAGATAGGAATAATCCATCGCGGCGGTGACGTAACCCTTGTTCGTGAGGTTGCGGCAATCGGTCTTCATGTCGTTGCGGCTGCCGTCGTTGAACATACCGCCGTGCAGAAAGAGCACTGCGGAATTGCTGCTGTTCTTGTCCGCACCCGACGGAACATAAATGTCCATGACCTGCGCGGCGCCGTCGCCGTACTTCACTGCGGCGTAGGTGTCAAAATGATTTGACACAATGCCGAAGTTCCCCAAAAACGTCATGAGGAAGGACATGATCACGCTGAAAATCCTCTGTAAAAATGCAGTTGCTGAAGCCATAAAAAAACCTCCTTTATATGATACACATATAGTATAGCAAAGGATTCACAAAAGGTCAATGATAAGTTTTTGAACAAATCGTGAAACTTATGTGCCGCAAAATTTTTAAAGCGATTTTTGAAAAACGCCT
The DNA here is from genome assembly GCA_902772935.1 of Oscillospiraceae bacterium. GTDB lineage: Bacteria > Bacillota > Clostridia > Oscillospirales > Acutalibacteraceae > UBA6857. Next base: position 148 of record CACYCR010000136.1, on the reverse strand, counting down.
TGACAAAATCGGCCGCGTATGATAATATTTCTCAGTAGCCCAATGATTGATTCGGCAAACAAACGGAGAGATACCGAAGCGGTCATAACGGAACGGTCTTGAAAACCGTCGTACGCCCTGCGTACCGTGGGTTCGAATCCCACTCTCT